>JBDTAT010000036.1:0-8594 GCA_039924505.1 Bryobacteraceae bacterium | reverse complement strand
CGAGCGGCACCGTGACGTAATCGGCCTCGGCGACCGCTATCAGCGACATGTCGATCGGTTTAACGATCGACTGCGGGGTGATGTTGTTCGCTTCGTTGTACTCCTGCTGGATTTTGCGCCGCCGCGTGGTTTCGCCGATCGCCCGTAGCATGCTGTCGGTCATCGTGTCGGCGTAAAGAATCGCGCGCCCGTTCAAGTGCCGCGCGGCGCGCCCCATGGTCTGAATCAGCGATCCGGCGGAGCGCAGAAATCCTTCCTTGTCGGCGTCGAGAATCGCCACCAGCGACACCTCCGGCAGATCCAGGCCCTCGCGCAGAAGATTCACGCCGATAAGCGCGTCGTAGGTTCCGCGCCGCAGGTCGCGCAGAATCTTGATACGGTCCAAGGTGCTGATCTCCGAATGCAGGTAGGCGCAGCGAACACCGACTTCGGCGTAATAGCCGGCGAGGTCTTCGGACATGCGTTTGGTCAGCGTGGTCACCAGAACGCGCTCGTTCGCTTCGGTGCGCTCGCGGATCTGATGCAGCAGATCGTCCACCTGCCCTTTCACCGGCCGGATTTCCACTTCCGGATCGACGAGACCGGTGGGGCGGATGATTTGTTCCACGACTACGCCGGCTGTTTTCGTCAACTCATACGGGCCGGGCGTCGCGGAGACGTAGGTCGCTTGATTGACGCGATTTTCAAATTCCTCGAAGGTGAGCGGCCGGTTGTCGAGCGCGCTGGGCAGGCGGAAGCCGAACGACACCAGCGTCTCCTTGCGGGAACGGTCGCCGTGATACATGCCCTGCAACTGCGGAATAGTCTGGTGGCTTTCGTCGAGGAACAGCAGCGCGTCGTGCGGCAAGTAGTCGAGCAGTGTAGGCGGCGCCTCGCCCGATAACCGCCCGGAAAAATGCCGCGAATAATTTTCAATTCCGTGGCAGTAGCCGATCTGGCGGATCATTTCCAGGTCGAACATGGTGCGCTGATAGAGCCGTTGCGCCTCGACGGGCTTGCCCTGTTTTTGCAGCTCCTTGTGCCACCAATCCAGTTCCAGCTCGATGCTGCGGAGCGCCTTTTCGCGCGATTCCGGCGTCATAACATAATGCGTCTTGGGGTAGACGGGAAGCCGCAAGTACGTTTGCCGGACCTGTCCAAGCAGCGGATCGATCTGGCTAAGGGATTCAATCTCGTCGCCAAACATCTCGATGCGGTACGCGTAATCGTCATAGGTGGGAAATACTTCGATGACGTCGCCGCGCACGCGAAACGCGCCGCGCCGGAAATCGCCGTCGTTACGTTCGTAGAGAATCTCGACCAGCCGCTGGACGATTTGATCGCGGGTGATGTGCTGGCCCTTTTCGAGCATCAGCAGCATTCCGTAGTATGCCTCGGGCGACCCCAACCCGTAAATGCAACTGACGCTGGCGACGATCACGCAATCGCGCCGCTCGAACAGCGACCGGGTGGCCGACAACCGGAGCTTGTCGAGCTCCTGATTGATGGTGGCCTCTTTTTCGATGTACACGTCGCCCGATGGAATGTAGGCTTCGGGCTGATAGTAGTCGTAGTAGCTGACGAAGTATTCCACCGCGTTGGTGGGAAAGAACGTGCGGAATTCGTGGTAGAGTTGCGCGGCCAGCGTCTTGTTGTGGGCCAGCACCAGCGCGGGCCGGCCGCACTTCTCAATCACCTTCGCCATGGTGAAGGTTTTGCCGGAGCCCGTGACGCCAAGCAGCACCTGATGACGTTCCCCATCGGCAATCCCGCGCAGCAATTGCTCTATAGCGGTTTCCTGATCGCCGCGCGGTTTGTAATCAACCGCCAGATGGAAAGGCATACGTTCTTTTAGTATAGGAGCCGGACAGCGCGCCGACGTGCGCGGCAACCGCGCTATCACCGGTGGCCTGCCGCGACTCGATCCGGCCGAGCATCCACGAATCCGGCCTCTGCGAGCGCGTAGGTGATGGCATCATATCGCTTCGGCCGCTCGGGATTGTCAGATCCGGGCCGATGCCGCTTGAAAATCGGATCGAGCAGGATTGCAGCGGAGGAAGCCGTCACGACGCTACTGTTGTGCAAGAGAACTTGCAGCGCCACCGGCGCTGAATCCGAGCAGATTGGCGCAGCCATGTTTGAATTTAGAAGGAAGTCGCCGAACTGTGCGCTTGCACTTGGGATGTTTCGGAGCTACCGTTGAGTTATGGTTGAGGTCGAAAAACTCGATTTGGGCGAACCGGCCTTGGTTCCCGATGACGAGGACGAGGAAACGCTAGCCGCTATCGACGAAGGTCTACGCGACGCCGAAGCTGGCTTAACCGTCCCTAGCGAAGAAGTCCGGAAGCTCTTCCACCAGTGGATTACCGCCTCGTCTTCACGCAAAGGGCGCTAAAAGATCTCGCGGGAATCGCGAGCCATATAGCCGAGGATGCGCCCGACGCCGCTGCCCGCTTCGGTGATTCCTTACTCGACCACATTGATCTGCTGGCGCCCTTTCCGCGATTGGGCGGACTTGTCCGCCGGGGGCGGCGGACACGCAAATTGATCCACAGCCCGATACTGGTTTATTACCGAGTCCATGATCGAAAGCGCATGGTAGAAGTACTCCACATCCGGCACAGTTCGCGCAGCCCGGCGAAGGACTGATTGGCCAGGGCCTGGGACTTTCGATCTCGACGCTCGACCGAAATTCCGCGGTCTCACCAAGTCCACGATTACACGAAAGGCGCGGATTCAACTCGACTATCCTCGTTCGAGTTGCTTGCGCAACTCTTCGGGATAGAGCCGGCGTAATTCCGGATAAACTTCTGCCAGGCGAATCAAATCCAGTTCGTCTTTCTTTCGTTTACTGAGGCGCCGTTGCGGATCTGCGCACGCCCAATGCTGTCCGCGCGTAACGTCTTCCAGGCAAGCGACCTGGACGGACATACCGAAAACCATTCGCGATTCCGCTCGCGACGGGAATGTCTGGCACCGGTCGTCCGTTGAAAACTGGATTCGCAGGTCGCTCTTGGGCGGCTGCGCATTGACCCAATGCGGGTGCGCCTCCACGGCATAACCGCGCTCCCGCAAATGTTCCGACAGCGCGGGCAGGTACTTTGCGATTACGACCAGATCGGCGTCGAGAGTATAGACGGGCTCGACGTAACAGTTGACCGCCAAGCCGCCGATCAGGCAGTACCGGGCCGGACAATGCGCAGGCGGCAATCACCTGGGCGAAGTCGCTGCCACCGCGCCCGTAGCCGATTCGTAGGCTTCGAGCGCCGTCACAATTCCACTCTCCTCATCTTCCGCCCGCAAAACGGAACGCGCGGGCGGCGTACGCGATTACAACGGTGGCGCCCACGCTATTGGATCATCCGCTTCAGACCGGCCAGCGCGTCGGCCGCGAGAGTGTAGCGCGGTTCAATCTCGAGCGATTTCTCAAAACACTCGCGGGCTTTCGTGAACAGGTTTTGCGCCGCGTACACGCGCCCCAGGTTGTACCACGGATAATGATACGCGTCGTACCTGCGGCTGGCGATGGCCCGCTCCAGCCACGATACCGCTTCGTCCCACTCGCAGAGATCGATCAGATACGCGCCAATGTCGTTGTACGGATTGCCGTATGCCGGATCGATAACAATGGCGTTCTTGCACTGCTCAATCGCTTCGTGTGTCTTGCCCTGGAAGTGATAAGTCCAGCCGAGAAACGTGTAGGCCTCCGCAGTCGGCGACAATGCGATGGACTGCCGGTAAAGTTTCACCGCCAGATCGAGCAATCCCTGCATCTGCGCGCGATGCGCCTGCTCGAACATTTCGAGGGCCGCCGCCGCGCGCCCATCGCTCGCGCCGTTGCTGGTTTTATTCACGAATCACACCGTAATAACGGGCCATCCAGTACGGCAACAAATAGTCGATGCCGGCGCTTTCAATCAATCCGCTGCCGGCACCGGAGAGCTGGAACGGATCGCGCTGCCACAAAAAATCCGTCGGTACGCGTTGCCCGATGGGAATCGGCTGGCAGGCTTCGCCGCCACTGCAAGAGGCTACCGTGCCCGTCAGATCCACGTACGCATCGCGCCGCGGCCGCTGCAACCATTGGTCGAGATACGCCGCCGTATCCGCATCGCGGCCGGCGTTCGCGCCCGTGAGCGCGCGATCGATCATATTGAAATGCGGATTCTGGTGATTCTCCGTTGCGCGGCGCAGCACGGCGTACGCGGCGCGATAGAACAGCCGGGGAATAAAGCTGCTCTCGTTTCCGATCAGGGTGTAGAGACCGATGTAGTCGAGGTTGAATTTGAAGTACGACCCGTGGACATCCTGCACGTCAACCGCAACCGGCGCAATCGCCAGGGGCGCTTCCGTCTCCAGCCGCTTGTATGCGGACGAAAAACGGTTCGAATTCACGCGCCGGGCAACTTGCAACAGCGCCAGTTGTTCATCGGGCCGCGTTAGAAATTCCGCGCCGATAGCGCCGTCCGGCATCACGGCGATCCACGCGTTGGTCTCAAGAAACGCGGCCATCCGCGTTGCGAGCGACTCGATAGACGCTTGCACTTGAGCATCGTTAACCATTTGATGCGCGACTCCCAGCCCGAAAAACACGCCCACATACTCATCGCGCGAGGTGTGTCCGATCCAGTTGTAGCTCTGCTGGTTTATGCTGCCGGCGTAAACGCCATTGTGCGCCTCTTCCTGGGCGATGCCGGGCAGGTAGGGGGAATCCACCGGAACCGCACACCGCGCAAGCAGATCCGTGCCCGTGACGTCCACCAGCAGTTGAATTCCAGCGAGCGCCGCGCGCACGTTGTCGAGCGCATCGGATGAGCCGGTCACCTTGTAGCGAAACGCCTCGGCGGCCAGGTAGTGGCCGGTCCAGATGGCCGAATCGCCACAGCGTGTGTAGCCGGTAATCCGATCGCTGTCGGACGCGGCAAAAATTGGATCGAGCACGGTTCCGAACGGAAGGTGCCGGGCCTGCAGCGCCGCGTCAATCGCCAAGGCGTCCGATTCGGCGCCGAAGCAGGGAAGCGCAATCAGGAAGCTGACGGCGAGAAATGCAATTCGCGGCACGGGAAAGTTCCTACAGGAAGGATTGTAGCAGGCATGCGGCGGCCGGCTGTTAGCGGCGTGCTAGGATTGTCGCGATGGCTGGACGCACGGTTTACGCGCTGCTCGAAGAGACGGCGAAGACGCAGAAGAACACCGCCGCGCTGCACCAACCCGCGGGCGGCGGACATCGAATCTGGACGTGGCTGGAATACCGCGACGCGGCCCGCGAAATCGCGCTGGGCTTGCACGCGATGGGTGTGCGGAGAGGCGAAATCGTCGCGCTTTATTCCGAGACGCGCGCCGAATTTTACTTGGCCGATATCGGCGTGATGGCGGCCGGCGCCGTCGCGGCTGCGCTCTACACCAGCTATCCCCTTCCGGATCAAGTCCGCAACTTGCAGACCGCCGAGGTCCGGGTGATTTTTGTCGAGAATCCGAAATCCATGCGCGGGCTGAAGGATTCCGCGGGCGACGCTGCGCGCGATTGGCGCTGGATTCTGATGACGGGTGAGGCGGACGGCGTCCTCACGCTGGATGCGCTTCGCGAAGAAGGGCGGCGCGCGCTGGAACGCGAGCCGGGCCTGTTCGAGCGCATTGAAGCGGGGTACAGCCCCGACGACTACGCGATCCTTTATCTGACCTCTGGCGCCACCGGCGAGCCTAAGATGGGCTTGGTGACGCATCGCGCCGTGGTCTCGAATCTCGATGTCGGTCCTGGCGTTCTGCCTATAGGCCCTGGCGACTCCACCATTGTTTTCCTGCCCTCCGCGCACATTGCGCAGCGCGTTGTGCTGGAATTGCTGCCTCTGCGAATGGGTGTACCGGTCTGGTTTTCCGAAAGCCTGTCGAAACTTCCGGCCGAACTGCGAACCATCCGCCCGACGTTTCTATTGGCTCCGCCGCGCGTTTGGGAGCGCATCTATGCGAGCGTCTGCACGGAAATTCGCAAGCGTCCCGCCATTGCGCGCCGGTTGTTCTACGCGGGCATCGGACTCGGTTCGGATGCCAGCAACCGCGAACGTCACGGCAGAACCGTACCGGGCTGGATGCGCGGCGCGCGCAAGTTCTTCGATCGCGCGGTCTATTCGAAGATCCGCGAACGCCTGGGCGGCCGCATCCGCATCGCCGCTTCGGGGGCTGCGCCGCTCGGCAAGGATCTCGCCGAATTTTACGCCGCCATCGGCATGCCGCTTATTGAAGGCTACGGCCTCACCGAAGGCGGGATCGTCTCCTTTAACCCGCTGAACCGCCCGAAGCCTGCCAGCATCGGCACGCTGTTGCCCGGTGTTGAAGCAAAACTCGCGGAAGACGGAGAGTTGCTGGTTCGCAGCCCCTACTTGTTCTCCGGCTACTACAAGGATCCGCATGCGACTGCGCTGGTGCTGCGCGACGGCTGGCTCTCAACCGGCGATATCGCCGAGTTCGACGCCGACGGCTATCTTTACATCACCGGACGTAAAAAGGAATTGATCGTCTCCTCGAACGGCAAGAAAATTTATCCTTCGCGCATTGAGGGATTGTTCAAAACCGAGCCGCTGATCAATCAAGTGTTGCTGATCGGCGATCGTCTGCCATATGTCACCGCGCTGTTTACCATCAATCGCGGCAGCGCCGAAGCGTTAAGGGGCATGGAGAGCTACAAGCTCCGTCCGCCGGCCGAGATTGCCGCCGCTCCGGCGGTGGACGCGGAGATCCGCAAGGCGGTCGCGCGCGCCAATAAAAAGCTTCCCGCCTTTGAGCAGATTCGCAAATTCCGCATCCTGGAGCGCGAATTTACCATCGAAGCCGGCGAGCTGACACCCACGATGAAAGTCCGCCGCAGCCGCGTGCTCGAGAATTACCGCGCGGTGATCGGCGAGCTCTACATGGGCAAGGAAGTCGATTGATCGTCCGAACAAAATGTCCACATCCATGAAACTTCCGTCCGCCAAGGTTGTCCCCACGGTGGTCACCGTTCACGGCGACCCGCGCGTCGATAATTATTTTTGGCTGCGCGACCGCCGCGACCCCGACGTGCTCCGCTACCTGAAAGCCGAAAACCGTTTCACCGAAGCGGCGCTGAAGCACCTGGCTCCGTTGCGCAAGAAGCTCTACCGGGAAATACTCGCGCGCATCCAGCAGACCGATTTGAGCGTGCCCGTGCGCCGCGACGATTACTACTACTACACGCGCACGGTGCGCGGAAAACAGTATCCGCTGTATTGCCGCAAACGGGGGAGCGAACAGGCGCCCGAAGAGCTGTTGTTGGATGCGAACGCGCTCGCTCGCGGCCACGATTATTTCCGGCTGGGCCACTTCAGCATCAGCCCGGATCACAAGTTACTGGCGTACTCCACCGACACAAAGGGCGATGAGGCGTTTATCATTCGCGTCAAGAATCTCGATACGGGCAAACTGCTGGCCGACAAAATTCCTAACGCGTACTATTCGCTCGAGTGGGCGAACGACAACCGGACGTTTTTCTACACGGTTCTCGATGCGGCCAAGCGCCCGCACAAGGTTTTCCGCCATACGCTTGGGGAAAAGCCGGATACGCTGGTATATCACGAGAAGGACCAGCGATTCGCGCTTGGCGTATCGCGCACGCGCAGCCGGCGATTCCTGCTGATTGAAATCGGCAGTGCGGTCACCTCCGAAGCGCGTTATCTGAGCTCCGACCGTCCGCACGGCCGGTTCCGCGTCTTGCTGCCTCGCATCCAGGACGTGGAGTACGATGTCTCCGATCATGGAGAGTTTTTTTACATCCGGACAAATCAGGACGCAAAAACATTTCGCCTGATGCGCACTCCGGTAGCGGCGCCATCGCCCGAGACGTGGCAAGAAGTTCTCGCGGCGCGGCCAAACGTAAATCTGGAGGGCGTCGACACATTCCGCGACCACCTGATTGTTTGGGAGCGTGAGAATGGGCTGCCAAAAATTCGCGTGGAGCGTCTGGAAAGCCGCCGCGTTCACTATATCGACTTTCCGGAGCCGGCGTACTCGGCCGCCCCCGCCGGAAACGCGGAATACAACACGGATGAGCTGCGGTTCACCTATTCGTCGCTGGTGACGCCGGATTCGGTTTACGACTACAACCTGGAAACGCGCGAGCGCGAATTGAAGAAACGCCGTGAAGTGCTGGGCGGCTACGAACCGGACCGGTACCGGTCGGAGCGCGTGTTCGCAACCGCCCCGGACGGCGTGAAAATTCCGATTTCGTTGATATATCGAAAGGGAACGCCGCGCGACGGAACGGCGCCGATGCTGTTGAATGCCTACGGTTCTTATGGCATCAGCAGTGAGCCGGCGTTTTCTTCGGAGCGGCTCAGCCTGCTCGACCGCGGGTTCATCTGCGCGATTGCCCACATCCGGGGCGGCGGCGAACTCGGCAAGCCGTGGCACGACGACGGCAAGCTGATGAACAAACGCAATACCTTTACCGATTTCATCGCATGCGCGGAATTTCTCATCCGCCGGAAATACACGGCCGCCGGGGCCGCGACCATCTGGCTGCACGTCGTTCGCGACACCACGGGCAGCGTAGCCTCAGCGTCTGTCGACTTCGACACCCGCTATGAATTTTCGGGGCCGGTCTC
>JBDTAT010000035.1:0-2617 GCA_039924505.1 Bryobacteraceae bacterium | reverse complement strand
AGCACCATGGCCGCCATCGTCGACGACCCGGCGCCGCCCATCGGCGAATTGAACCCGTCCGTTCCCGCGCCACTTCGCTGGTGCGTCGAGCGATGCCTGGCCAAGGACCGCGACGACCGTTATGCCTCCACCGCCGATCTCGAACGCGAACTCAAGACTATCCGCGCCCATGTGGACGACTCGTCCCAGTCCCAGCCGGCGCTCGCCGCGCGTCCGCATCGGCGCCGCGCCACCACTTGGCCGCTATGGCTTGCGCTGGCCAGTTTTCTCGCCGGATGGCTCGCCACCGAACTGCTGCTTCTACCCCGATCGACCATCGATTTGTCTCTCTACAAGATCCGCCCGCTGGCCAACACCGCCGTCTATCAGGGATCGCCGGCGTGGTCGGCCGATGGCAAGAGCATCGCCTACGTGGGACAAGTGGAGGGTGTGCGGCAAGTATTTGTCCGCGATCTCGCTTCCCCCATGGCCGCCCAGATCACCCGGTCCGCCACCGATTGCTCAGCCCCGTTCTGGTCGCCCGACGACAGCCGCATCTTCTACCTTGGCGCGCTCCCAGGACGCTCCCGCCGTTCTCTCTGGTCGGCCGGCGCCACCGGCGGCGCGCCGGAACTGGTCGAGGAAAATACTTCCGCGGCCGCGCTCTCACCCGATGGAAAAACGCTGACCTTGCTGCGCGCCGACCCATCCGGCAAGCAACCGCTCTCCATGTGGCTCGCCACGCCCGGCCAGCCCGCGCTGCGGCAGGTGACCACCGGTCCCTTGGCGGCCGGCAATTACCGGCATGGCTTCGTCGCGTTCTCTCCCAACGGCGCAAGCATCGGCCTGTGGCTCACGCGTTGGGACGGCAACTCCGAGTTCTGGATTCTTCCTTTTCCCGCCGGATCCCCGCGCCTCGCCTTCGCGCCGGGCCACACCGCGTATCCATTCAGTTGGATGCCCGACAACCGGCACATTGTGTTCGGCGGGCAGGTCCCCGGTTCTCTAGGCGCCGATCTGGAGATCATGGACACAAAAGACGGTGGCGTTCGCCCCCTCTCGATGACCACCCGCGACGCCGTTAGCGCCTCGGTATCCCCCGACGGCAAACGCATCGCCTTCACCGCGTCCCAAGACGATTTCGATTTGATCGACGTGCCCCTCGACGGTGCGGCGCCGCATGCCCTGCTAGCCACCAGCCAGAACGAGACCGACCCCGCTTGGTCGCCTGACGGAACCGAACTGGCGCATGTCACCGACCGCACCGGCAGCTCGCAGATCTGGCTGCGCAGCCCGCGCGATGGCTGGGAGCGCCCGCTGGTGACGGAAAAGGAGTTTGGCCGGAGATGGATTGCCGCGTTCGGCGAGCCGAGATTTTCACCCGACGGCCAGCGTATTGCCTACTCGGCCGCAGCCGATGCCAGCCACTCCATCTATATTTCGAACGTCGCCGGCGGTAAGCCGGTGCGTCTGGCAGCGGAGAACTCCGACCAGCGCTCGCCGTCCTGGAGTCCCGACGGCGCCTGGATCGCCTATCTGCGCAACGTCAACGGAAAATGGTCGCTGGTGAAAGCCCGCTCCGGTGGCGGGGGTCAACCCATCGTCCTGCGGGAACACTGCCTTCCCTCGCATCCCAAATGGCAAACCAAATCCGGCCCCTGGATCGCAATCGAAACCGCCGCCGGCCTGACGCTGGTCTCCGACGACGGCGCCCAGACCCGCGTTCTCGATCCCGATCACTGGCTGGTATTCGGCTGGAGCGGCGACGACAAACGACTCTACGGCATCAAGAACATCGACGGCCGCCGCCGCGCGATCGTCTCTATCGACATCGAAACCAAAGCCGCAAAAGTCCTCGGCGACTTGACACTGCCGGCCGCGGCCGAGGTCCGCGGCTTCAGCCTCTCGCCCGATGGGAAATCTTTCGCCACCTCCGCCAGCCATCCTACTGGCGATATCTGGGTCCTCAGCGGCTTCCGCTGGCCCGGCCTGCGCCGCTGGTTTACAACCCCAGACTAACGGGGTTTCTTCGATCGACTCGGCATACCGGCTTCAGGCTGTCGAGGCTCGTTACGAGCGCGCCGGATTGTGGCTGGTCTGATAGTGTTCCTTTAACAGGTCCAGGCCCCAGTCTCCATCGAACTCGCGCCACACGCTGTGAATATGGTTGGCGTGATCCTGCGTGTCGTCGAACTCAATCAGGAACGCCGGCGATTGGATGCGATAATAATGTCCTTCGCCGGCCTTGGCGCCGCCGGCCCAGGCGAACCACAGATTGTTGCCCGCGCTCTTCACCTCCTCCATGCGATGGAGGGCGATGGGGTCGGGAAGATTGTAGGCGTACTCCTCAATCAGGGAGGTGAGGATGGCCCGCTGCTTGGCGTCCATCTTCGAAATGGGCAGGCCGTTAGGATGACCGCTCAGCGCCGCTTTGCGCGAGTTGGTGGTCAGGATGTCCTTGTAAGCCGTCTTATCGACGATGGCGATGTTCTGTTGCTCCGGCGTCAGTGCGCCGAGCAACTCGTGGCCGAGGTCGTCTTCACGCCGCAAGGGGCTGAGCCCGGCGCGCGGACCGTCGAGCACACGCTCCGGATTCGAGCCGAAGAAGTCCGGTGTGCTGGCGATTTTTCCGTGCGCC
>JBDTAT010000034.1:0-6446 GCA_039924505.1 Bryobacteraceae bacterium | reverse complement strand
CGTCTTCATCCTGGCGGACGAACGTTCGGCCTAATAACGGCTTGAATCCGAGCGTGTCGAAAAAATTAAAGCTGACTTCGCTCATCGGCACGGCTTCCGGTTCCTGGCTTCCTTCGAGCGTCGTCTCGCCAGTCACTTCGACGCCGGTTCCGGTCACGGCCGCCAGATTTTGAAACGTCTGCGTCTGCTCGCGATAGTCCAGGTAATCCAGCGCCGACACCGCGTCGGCCGCTCCCGAGGACGCGCCCGTGGCTTTCGCGCGCACGAAAACCAGCCGGTCCGCATCCGCGAAGGGCAGCGGGCGCAGCAGAAAAGCGTTGACGACGGTAAAAATCGCGGTATTGGCTCCAATGCCTAGAGCCAGGGCCACAACGGCTACCAGAAAATAGCCGGGGTTCCTCCGCAGCATACGGACGGCGAGTCGCACGTCCCCTGTGATCGGTCCCACCTAGGTTAACCTTACTACAAAACCGGCGGTTGAATCCGTAATTCGGACCTTACAAACTGCGACGGGCACGGTACTAGCAGTCTCAGACGCGAAGTACCACACGGCGATTTACGTTTATTTAAGTGACTGTATTTTCAAATTCTTACGAGATACTACCCGCGGCGGGGTAAGGTTTTTCCGATAGTTTGCGGGGGGAGAATCGCCGTAAAAGCTCTTGTAATTTCAGGAAACCCCTCATAAACTGGTACAGGTTCGCCGATAGAGCTAGAGTAAATATTGAGGACGCTCTAGGGTGAATCGCGTTAAGATCCCAAGGAAGATAACTGTGTTGATAAACTTCAAAACATCCGTTGAAAAGGGTAGCCGCTATTCGTGGATGGCGGTTGCTGTCGCTGCCTGCATGTTCGCGGGAAGCGGCTCGATCCTGGCTAATGGAACGAATAATCAGACTCCTATTTCGGGACTCGCGGCCGTCGCGCCGCAAAGTCCGGCGAACGGCCAAACGGCGATCAGTCCGTTCCCGCCGCCAGATCCGGACAGCGGGTTCGGCAACTTCGCCAGCTAACAAATCAACAAGTTTGCATAATTCTTCAGACAGTGGGTTAGTGACGGAGCAGCTTTTCTCGGAGGGAGCTGGTCTGTCATGAACCCACTTTTTTGGCTTTTCGCCCTGGCGGGAACCGCCCTCCAGATCGTTCTGCTCAGCGTCCTGGTTCGAGATCGTTATTGGCGGAGCCTGCCCTTCGTTTTTGTCTACTCGGTTGCGCTCCTTGTAACCAACGGCGTTGACTGGTACTTTCGAATCACACTGCCAAAGGTCTCCGGCGCGGGTGCAGGCGGGTTGAGCAACGAGTACTTTTGGTTAAATGACTGCCTCCGCCAGTTCTGCCTCTTTCTGGTCGTGATGTCGCTACTGTACCGCGCCGTTGGCCATTCCAATAAAGGTAAGCAGTTGCGCCATGCGATCACGATTGCCTTCGCGTTGGTGGCCGTCGTGTCGGCGTTTGTCGTTCATGATAGCCATACGAGCCAATGGCCCACGCTGGTAATTCGCAACGTGAGCTTCACCGTGGTTTTCGTGAACCTGATCGTATGGAGCGCGTTGATCCGCACGGGCGATCCGGAACGGCTGCCTCTGATGCTTACCGCGGGCGTCGGGTTGCAGATGACGGGCGAGGCCATTGGGCAGGCATTGCGCTCCTCGCCGATGCGCCACGGGCATTACTTCGTGGTGGTGATCGGAAACGTGATTCTGGTGCTCGCCCACATACTGTGTCTGGTCACCTGGCTCTACGCGCTGAAAGCCGATCAGCGGAGGGTAGCGGCGTCGGCCCGGCGGACGCTCGATGACGGCGCCGCATTTCCGCTCGTATCCAACCCGATCGTGTGACCAATCCCCCCGCCCGCTTTGACCCCACGCGGATTAGAGAGTACACTGATTGGTGGCTGAAGGGAGAGGTCGGCAATGTCAGACGAGAAACAATCCTTTGATCGTAGAGATTTCCTGAAGGGCGCAAGCGGCGTCGGAGTGACGCTGGGCTTGGCGAAATCGGCGTTTGCGGGGCGCGGGGCGAAAATGTCGAACCGCGTGATTGGCGCTAACGACCGCATTCAGGTCGGCGTCGTTGGGGTGGGCGGGCGCGGCAGCTCCGACGCCAATAGCTTCGAAAGATTCGGCGAGCAGAACAATAACGCCTGCAAGATTGTGGCGGTGTGCGACGTGTACGCCAAGCGCAAACGCGTGGCGGCCGAGCGCCACAAATGCGAAGGCTATCAGGATTACCGCGAACTGCTGGCCCGCAACGACATTGACGCGGTCGTTGTCGCAACGCCCGATCACTGGCACGCGCAAGTGGCGCTCGATGCCATGGACCGCGGCAAGGACGTGTATTGCGAAAAGCCGATGTGCCACACCAACGAGCAGGCGCGGCAAATGGTGAACACGGTGCGCGAAACCAAACGCATTCTGCAGGTCGGCTCGCAAACCACTTCGGCCGATCAATGGTGGGAGGCCAAGAAGGCCATCGCCGACGGCATGATCGGCAAGATGATCATGAGCCAGGGATCGTACCACCGCAATTCGCGGGACGGCGAATGGAATTATCCGATCGACGCCAACGCCGGCCCGGAGGGCCAGGGCGACGATTACATCGATTGGAAGATGTGGCTGGGCCCGGCGCCGAAGCGCGCCTTCGACGCGGACCGTTTCTTCCGCTTCCGCAAATACTGGGATTACTCGGGCGGCATCGCGACCGATCTGTTCTATCACGTGGTGGCGCCGCTGAACATCTGCTGGGACAAACCGCAAATGCCGGCGCGGGTGAGCGCGCTCGGCGGCATCTACGGAGGCCCAGCGTTCGAAATGAAGCGCGAAGTGCCGGACACGTTCAACCTGCTGGCGGATTACGCCGAAGGCCACTGCCTGGTGCTAAGCTCCTCGATGGCGAACTCGCAACATATTCCTGGATTGATCCGCGGCCATGAGGGCACCATCATAATGGTGGAGCACGGCATGTTCGAGCGTGCGACTCCGTTCATCACCGTGCGGCCTGAAGTGGTGGGACGGCGCGGGCACGCGCCCGAGCCGATCAATCCGGATTATAAATTCGGCACGAAGGAATTTACGATTCCTGTGAAGCAGGGAGACATGATGGCGGCCCACATCGACAATTTCCTGCACTGCATGCGCACGCGCGAAAAACCGCACCTGGATGTGGAGACCGCGGCTTGCGCGAACGTCGTGATCAATCTGTCGGTGCAATCCTACCGCGAGGGCAAGGTTCTGTTCTGGGACGAGAAGAACTGGAAGGCGTCGAGCAAGGCGCCGAAAAACGCGTAAACCGCGCGTTCAGACACCGCGGAACGCCAGTACGGCGTTCAGGCCTCCGAAGGCAAACGAATTGGAAAGGGCGCATTCAACGTGCGCCCTTTTTGCATGGTTGGGCGTGACGTCCAGATCGCAGGCCGGGTCGGGCCCGAGGAAGTTCACGGTGGGTGGAATGACGCCGTTCGCCAATGCCAGAACCGTCGCCACCGCCTCAATTGCTCCCGCCGCTCCCAATGCGTGACCGTGCATGGATTTGGTGGAGCTGACCGCGAGACGTTCCGCATGGGCGCCGAAGGTTTGACGGATGGCGGCCGTTTCGGTCGCATCGTTTGCGATCGTGCCGGTGCCGTGGGCGTTGATGTAGCCGATCCGCTCCGGCGCCAACCCGGCGTCGTCGAGCGCCCGGCGCATGGCCCGCTCCGCTCCGCCGGCCGACGGCTGGGTCAGGTGATGCGCGTCCGACGACATGCCAAAGCCGGCGAGTTCCGCGTAGATTCTGGCGCCGCGGGCGCGCGCGGCGTCCATCGGCTCCAGCACCAGCATCGCGCCGCCCTCGCCCAGTATCAGGCCTTGACGTTCTTTTGAAAAGGGGCGGCAGGCGCCGGGAGAAACGACGCGCAACAACTCCCAGGATTTGAGCATGCCGAGACTGAACGGCGCTTCACTGCCGCCGGCGATGGCGAGATCGGCCGCGCCTTGCCGCACCATCCACAGCGCGTGGCCGAGCGCGTGATTGGCGGACGAGCACGCGGTGCTCAGCGTAAATACCGGGCCGCGAATGCCGTGCTCAATGGAGATCCAGCTTGCGGCCGCGCTCGACATGGTGCGCGGAATGGTGAGCGGATTCAAACGGTTCGTCTTTTCGCTGTAGAGTTGAAAAAAACCTTCGTCTTGCGTGGACTGGCCGCCGATGCAAGTGCCGGTGACGATGGCGGCGCGCTCGCGCAAGGAATCGGTCCACTCGATGGCGGCGTCATGAATGGCAGCGCGCGCGGCGATGGCGGCGAACTGCGCGAACCGGTCCAAATAGCCCGTCTCCTTGGGTGTGAAATACGACGCGGGATCGTAGCCACGGACTTCGGCGCCGCTTGAAAAGCGGAGCGCGCCGGGTGGAATGGATTGGAGCGGCGCGATGCCGGAGCGGCCTTCGATCAACGCCGTCCAGAATTCCGCCGTGGTGGGACCAAGCGCCGAGATGACGCCCACACCCGTGACGGCTACGCGCCGGTTGGTCATGGAAGCCGGTCAACCGGCCAGTGCGGCGCCGGTTTCTCCGGCGGCCGCGACCAGTTTGGAGACGCCCTCCACCATTTCGCGGATGGACCGGATGGACTTGGCGTCGTCGTCGGGAATGCTGACGTTAAATTCATTCTCGATGGCGAACAGGATACCGATGCCATCGAGAGAGTCGATACCCAGTTGTTCGAAGGTGCTGTCGAGCGTGATAGTCTCCGGCGCAAGGTGCTGCGTCGCGGCGACCACGGCGATGACGCGGCGGCTCACGTCCTCGGACATACCGGATACATCGGACATAGAAGTTGACTCACGGTTTGAAATTGAAATCCCCGCTCGAGCAATACTGGCAGGAAGCGCCGGACGGCTTCGAGCGTGGCGCGAATATCGGGCGCGGCGTGCAGCTCCCGGCCATCGTGCAGACAGATAATGGCGCCGTTGGCCGCGCCGCGCTCGACGATTTGGGCGATGCGGGGGGCCGGCCATTTCCAGTCGCGGCCAAGAACGCTCCACATGACGCCGGTAAGGTGAAATTCACGTTGCGCCGCGCGCAGGCCAAACCAGCGCGCGCCGTACGGGGCGCGAAACAGCCGCGGCGTCGAGTCCGCTGCATCCTCAATAGCGTGTTGCGCCCGCCGTAATTCTTCGCGAATGACGCCGGGAGAACGCAATGCCAGCAGCGGATGCGAGTCCGTGTGATTGCCGATCTCGTGGCCCGCGGCGGCGATCCGGCGGGCGATATGAGGGAGACGGCGGACGTTCGCTCCGCATTGAAAAAAAGTTGCCGGGGCGCGGTAGAGTTCCAGCAGTTCGAGCAGCCGCGGCGTGGACTCGCTGGGGCCGTCGTCGAAGGTGAGCGCGATGGACGGACAGTCCCGCGGACCGCGATGGACCGAGGGCGCGAGCAGCGTGCAGGAAGGCTGACGCACGCCACAGGCTAGAACGCCCGCGGCCGCGCACACTCCTCCGGCTACGGCCGCCATCAGCATACCCGACTCCGCATACCGACTATGATAAACAAGTCTTCGGCAAATCGCGCGCAACGGAGCGCGGCGGAATGTTTGTGGCTGCGGCTGAGGATGCGGCCGCGCCCGGTGCGCTGTTTTTGTTAGCCCGCGCGCAACGGAGCGCGGGGGCGGCGTGTTTCCGGCCGCGGCTGAGGGTTTGTTACGAAATAACCACGGCAACCGCTCCCTTACCTGGCGTAGCCGGAACCAAACAGTGGCGCTGAGAAGGCCTCGGCAACCGCTCCCTTACGGTCACGGCTCGGTTAGGCGCTGTACGGATGTAATGCTGGCGCGCGTTGCTTTCGGCAACCGCTCCCTTACGGCGAGCGGCCCGGTTACGATTCGCGGAAGTTCGAGGCGCTCTCGGCGTGCGCTGAAAGCCCGTAAACATTAGCCAAAACGCGCATCCCAAAACTTTTCCGCCAATTTAGGCAAAGCTGGCGCGCGGCTCGGAATGGGTTCTCCATTCCGCGGGTGAAGACCTACGTGCCAGTGGACCACTTCTGGCTGTGATCCGAGGTTACTGCCCAGGTGCCGGGCGGCGAGTCCATGCGGAAGAAAGACCAGGGGCCGGGAATCCAGGGATAGCGGTCAATGACACGCTCGTCGATCTCAATGCCGAGGCCGGGACCCTTGGGGACGATAAAATCGCCATGATCGATTTCGAGCGGTTCCTTGAGGATATCGCCGGCCAACGCAAACGGATACATGCCGGCGCGGGAGGGCGCCGAGTAGCAGGGATACTCCAGCCATTCGACGACGCTATCGGGCCAGCAGATGCCGGCATGGGCGGCGGCAACGACTTCGAGCATGGTTCCCCAGCTATGAAAGGCGAAGCGCAGGCCGGCGCGCGCGATCTCGGGGAACAGACGGCGCGCGGCGGGATAGCCGCCCTGGCAAATGACGTCGGCCTGCACATAATCGACGCAAT
>JBDTAT010000033.1:0-2814 GCA_039924505.1 Bryobacteraceae bacterium | reverse complement strand
TAATCCCATTGGCAGTAGGTGATCAGGAACGGCGGCGCCGAAGGCAGGACGTGAAACAGCGGCGAGGCGTCGCGCTTGAACTGCGCGTCGTGGCCGAACACGCCGAGCGACCGTACGTCATACACGCCGCTGAGCGCCGCAACCCCTTTGATATTAGCCGGTGAGAGGTCGTATCGCTTCAGATATTTGGGGACCAGCGCCAGCAGCGCCGCCAGATGCCCCCCGGCCGAGTGGCCGCCCACGTAGAGCCGGTCCGGATCGCCGCCGTACTTGCCAATGTAGCGGGCGGTCCATGCGAACGCGGACGCGGCGTCTTCAATTTGCGCGGGCGGCGGATGCGCGGGCGCCAGCCGGTAGCTCGGAATCACGATGCCAATACCCGCCCGCGCGAACCGGTTGCCGAGCGCGCTATAAAGCGCCCGGTCGCCGCTGCGCCAGGAGCCGCCGTGGATGAACAAGAGCACTGGAAAATGTTTCACGCCTTTGGGAATGTAGACGTCCAGCTTGTGCTTGTTCGCATCCGCGGGCTCACCGGCGATGTAGGTAACGTTGCGGAATACTGCGACGGCGGGATCGATTCCCGGCGGCGATTGCGCCGAATCCGGCGCCGGACGAACCAGATTTAAGCAGTTCGACATAATCCACGGAAGATCGTTCCCGTCGACGGACAGCCGCGCTTCCACGCGATACCAGCCCTCCTCGCTGGCGGCGAAGTCCAGCGATTCGCCGGTGGCTTCCTGAAGCACGCGATTATTGTGGACCAGCGAGATCTTGGCCGGCAGCGGCAACCTCACCTCGATCCGCGTCGATCCCGCCATTGGCGTCCGGTCGCCCATATCAAACACGCCGAGACGATTCACCGCGACGAAAGCGAACCCGGTTGGGTCGCACAGCCAATCCTCGGCCACGTAATCGCGCCCGTCGCTGAGCGCGGCGCGGACGCCGCTTTCGGTCAATTCCCTCGCCAGGATGTGAATGCTCGCGTGACGGAAGCCGACCTCATACGGATTAAACGCCGCGCTCGTTTCACCCGGAGCGAACTCGCGGTCCCACCGGCCCGGAAATCCGGGTAGCACAGCCGCGCCTGCCGCGTACACTTCATCCGGTTGCTGGCTCATTCTGCCGCGCAGTTTCTTCCACTGTTTCGCGTCGCCGAGAGTGCGTCGAAAATAGGCGGCCGACGCCGGGTCGTTGATGGCCCCCGGCGCGGGTGACGGATTTACATGCGCCAGAAAATCCCGCTCGGCTCCCGCATCCGCGTCGGGTTTGGGACTCCGCAGAAACAAAACGCCGCCTGAAAGACCGCTCCATGCGCCGGCGGAATGGCCGGTCTCCAAAACGATCTGGGCTTCGTCTTGTTGCGCAGCTTGCAGCACGGCCTGCGACGGGACACCTGCCGCGTTGCGCCGATGAATCACGGCGCGAAAATCCTGGTATACGCCGAGCTGTGGCAGCGCCAGCCGCCGCTTCATGAATTCAATACGCGCGTCGTGGACCGCCGCCAAGTGCGTCGCGTCCAGCACGCTCCGCGTCTTAATTTTGGGCTTGGGAAAAGCCGGCGCCAGGAGCACCGTAGCCAGCAGGAGCGCCATCAGGACGCGATTTCTACCGGGCTTCATCCGAGGATCTCGCGCATAACGGAGTGCGGCGCGAAGCGTTTCCTGTATCGGATGGAGGTGGGCGCCGCACCCTGTGCGCTTTTGAGGAACTCGCGCCCAACTGGCTCGCCAGCCACGGTCAAGTACGCGAAGATCCTCTTTCATTGGATGCCGCGGCTGGCGGCTTGTGCGCTGGCGCGGTGCCCGGAAGCTCACGCATCCAGTCTATCGCCGAACTGGATCGTTGCTCGCGGCTTTCGAGAGTGGCGCCTTGCTTCTACGACCTGGGCTTCGGTGAAGTGCGCCGCATCCCGAGAGGGGTGGCGGGACAGGGTGGACGCGATCGCCGCCCACCCGTGCCGGAATTTCGCGCGGTTCAGGCGGTCTGTGCTTCCGCGACGGCGGCGTCGGGGGCGGACGCGGAGGCGGCGGCTTTCGGTTGGGCCTCGGCGCCGAGGCCTAAGGCTTTGCGGATTTCGCTGTCCAGCCGGTCGCGCATGTCGGGATTTTGCTTGAGGAAGAGGCGGGCGTTGTCGCGGCCTTGGCCTATCCGCTCGCCGCGGTAGCTGAACCACGAGCCGCTCTTCTCCACCAGATTTTGGGCGGTTCCCAAGTCCACCAAATCGCTTTCGCGCGAGATACCTTCGCCAAAGAGAATGTCCACTTCGGCTTCGCGGAACGGCGCGGCGACTTTGTTCTTCACCACTTTGATCTTGGTTCGATTGCCGATCACCTTGTCGCCGTCCTTGATGGCCGTCATGCGGCGCACTTCGACGCGAACCGAGCAGTAGAACTTCAGCGCGCGGCCGCCGGTGGTGGTTTCCGGGTTGCCGAACATGACGCCAATCTTCTCGCGGATCTGGTTGATGAACACCAGGCAGGTGTTGGCGCGCGATACGGCGCCTGTCAGTTTGCGAAGCGCCTGCGACATTAGCCGGGCGTGCAGGCCCATGTGACTATCGCCCATCTCGCCTTCCAGTTCGGCTTTGGGCACGAGAGCCGCGACCGAATCCACAATAATGACGTCGATGGCGTTCGACACCACCAGCGCATTGGTGATTTCGAGCGCCTGCTCGCCGTGGTCGGGCTGGGAGACGATGAGGTTCTCGACATCGACGCCGAGGTTGCGCGCATAGGATGGGTCGAGCGCGTGTTCGGCGTCGATGAATGCGGCCGAACCACCTTCGGCCTGCGCCTGCGCGATCAGATGCAATGC
>JBDTAT010000032.1:0-2501 GCA_039924505.1 Bryobacteraceae bacterium | reverse complement strand
GAAAACTCCCCGCACAGAGCCTCGATAGAAACCGCCAGGCCCAGGTCGTCCAGCGTCGAGGGATGCAATTCGTAGGCGATGTGGCGCGCCTCATCCGAAGTCTTGATCACCTGCGCTTGCAGACCGTGAAGACGCGTGCGGGTAGCAGCCGGAGTCGTCGCTTCAACAGCCAGAGCTTCCACTTCGAATGCCAGCGAAGCCAATTGCTGGCACAGGCTATCGTGCAGCTCCCTGGAAACCCTGCGCCTCTCTACTTCCTGAACCGTGATCAGTTGGGCCGCCAGCGCGCTAATTTCCGTGCGATACACCTCGGATTGCCGCTCGAGACGCCAGCGCTCGGTCGCATCCGTCACAAACGCCACCGCGAGCTTTTGATGCGCACGCTCGATCATGCTCAAACTGACCTCGATGGGGAACTGCGCGCCATCTTTGCGGCGCGCGTCCAGCTTGAAATTGATCTGCATTGGCACGCTTCCGGAGGCCGCAAAAAGTCCTTGAAGCTGTTCGGAGTGGGGCTGCCGCCCGCCGTCGGCGAGAAGAAAGCCGAGCCGCTGCCCGATCGCTTCGTCCCGCGCATACCCGAACAGCCTTTCCGCTCCGCTCGTGATCAGCACAATCCGTTCGTAGGAGTCGATTGCGACAATCGCCTGGCCCGAAGCCTCCAGCAGCTCGCCCGCATAGTCGCGGGATCCGCGCGCTTCCTCCAGCAACGGACGTCTGCCTAAGTCGATATCCAGAAGGATCACGATCACACCGTCGATTTTCTTGCTGCTGTTCCGGTACGGGCGCAGGCGAAGCAAATACCAGTATCCGTTGCGGTCTTTGACTTCGCGTTCGATCGGATGAACCTGGTCCATCACCTCGGAGAACCACGCATCCCAGTCCGTCACGTTGAGAGTCGAGGCGATGTCGCTGAATGGACGGCCTACATCGGCTTCGATCAGGTTGAGCAGCTTTCCGGCTACCGGTGTAAACCGGCGGATGCGCAGGTTGCCGTCGAGCAGCAGGACCGGAATATGCACCCCCACCAGAAGACTATTCAGATCGTTGCTCAAGGTGTTCAGGTCGGCGTTGCGACGCCGCAGCTCTTCATTGAGCGTGATCAGCTCTTCGTTTGAGGATTGAAGCTCCTCCTTGGCTGTTTCCAGCTCTTCATTGGTGCTCTGCAATTCTTCATTGCTTGAAAGAGCCTCTTCGCCTGCCGCTTTCATCTCCTCCTGCACAATTTCGTGTTCCGCAATCAGAGAGCGCATGTATTCGCGCGTGGACGTCAACTCCCGCTGGAGCCGGGTGTCCTTCGCGCGCTCGTTGACCCGCTGCGATACTTCGGTGAAAACGATAAGAAAATTTTGTTTATGCGCGTCGTGCTTGCGGAGCGGCGTCACGTCCAGACGCGCATGTGCCTGGTGGCCATTGTGCTCAAAGCGGAGAATTTCCGTGGAGGCCGCTGCTTTTTCTCTTCTTGCCTTGGAGAACGCGACGCGCAATTCGACGACGAACTCCGGACGGACCATTTTGAACAAGCGAAAGGTCGGCGGCCCAATGGCTAGAGCGAGATAAGGGCCGGTATTTCCTTGAAAATGTACAATGCGCAGGTCCGAATCCACTACCACGGCCGGCGGTGTGTACCGGTGCAGCAGAATCTGTTCCGCTTCCGCCTGGAAGTCGACCGGCGCCTTTTTTGACAAGCCTTGCGACTGCTGGTGGTGCATGCCGGCCAGCCAATCGAAGTGCGGCGCCATCCCTACGCCCGGCTTGCGGGAGAAGATCTTGTGACTCTCATCCTCGGCCGCGAAAACATCCGAACGCGCACCGATAGATTCCGATTTCCCCAGGAACAGCGTTCCGCCGGGCTGGAGCGAATACTGAAATGCACCTAAAACCCTCTTCTGCAGGACTGTGCCCATGTGGTTGAGGACGTTGCGGCAACTGATCAAATCCAACTTCGAAAACGGAGGATCGTTCGCCAGGTTGTGCCGCGCAAAAACGCACAGATCGCGTATGGATTTATCAATCCGATACCCATGTCCGGCCGGGGTAAAGAAGCGCTTCAAGCGTGCCGGGGATATTCCGCGCACCGCCGCCTCAGAGTAGATCGCAGTGCGGGCATGCTCGATAGCCCGCTCGTTGATGTCGGTTCCGAACACCTGAATTTTGGCATTGGTCGAGGGCGCGCCCCCGCGCTCGAGCAGCAACATCGCGATGGAGTATGCTTCCTCGCCGGTAGAGCAACCGGGCACCCAGATACGAATCGCGCCGCGGGCGGGTAATACGTGTTTTCGCAGAGCCTGGAAGCATTCCGGATCGCGGAAAAACCCGGTGACGTGGATGAAGATGTCTTCGGTTAGGGCCTCCGCTTCGGCAGGGTTCTTCTTCAGAAACTGCGCATACTTGCCGAGCGATGCGATCTTACGCAGAGCCATTCTGCGCGCCACTCTTCGCCGGACCATCTGCTGCTTATACAAACGGAAGTCCGCGCCGGTCGCGAACCGGAGAAGCTG
>JBDTAT010000031.1:0-7702 GCA_039924505.1 Bryobacteraceae bacterium | reverse complement strand
ATGGTGTCGTGAACCCTACCGGTCCACAGGCGCCGCCGCCACATCGTCGATGTAATAAGTCGCTTCAGGCGCCGGATCGTCGGCGTCCGGCAGGTCGGTCTTAATTTTCTCCGGGTCAACGTCGCGCGCCGGGCCGGTGCGGTACGGCCCCGTGCGGAAAGAGACGCGCTCCACCGACAGCACCGACTCCGCGAACCGGATCTTCTTCATCATCGGCTTCCCGTCAATCGAAACTGTGAATGCGTCGCCCGGCGCATCGACGCGCAAGTCCACCGTGTACCACTTGCCTGGCTGATACGACGCAAGCGCAATGGTGCGGCTCCCATCCTCCGTCTCCACACGACCGCTGCCGGTAAACATCAAGCGCGCTGGACGATTCCCGAAACGATCCATCACTTCGATCTCCAATCGCCCGGTATCCGCTTGCTTCGCATAAACTTTGAAGCTGACGTTCGCCGATTTCGATTCTGGAAATACGCGCACCGCTCTGGCATAGTCGTACGGATTGCGATCATCCAGTTCCAAACTCTTGTTCGTTTTGCTTGGGAACTCGGCAACCCGCACCGGCGCCCACAGCGGACTGTAGATATTCCAGTCCGGAATGCCGCCGCCCGCTGGCAGCGCATCAAAGTTATCTTTCACCGGCCTCGTAACAACGGACCGCACCGGCACTGGCACGCGCGCCACCCACAGGTCTTCTTTATTTACGCTATACGCCACCCTCAAGTCGTTTCCCGGCGGTGCGCCATTTCCCTCCTCAATCCCGCGCACATATTGCAGCCCGAAATCCTTGTGATTTCCGCTGAACCGCCGCGGCGCCAGATCCGCTCCGATGAACAGCAGATTGTCAAAGTGAATCCCGTCGCCGCCGGTCACAATCGCCAGCGGATAACGCCGCATGCTGTCGTTCACGGGATTGTAGACCAGCGCGTATCGTCCATCTTTCGTTCTCTGCCCCCAGATTTTGGCGCCGCTCATGATCACTGTCGGAAGCTTCACCGGCGTCGTCCACGAGCGCCCTTCATCGCTCGAAAGCGCCGCGAGCGAGTGCTTCCACAAGGCCACTGTTTTGCCATCCTTGCGGTGGTAAAACGACAATGCCTGCAGGTTGCCTTTCACTGTGTAGAAGTCGCCGGGACTTTGATCCTCCTGCCACCATTGCAGCGTCATCAATTTGTCGCGCAGCAGCTCATCGCACGCCGCGACAAATCCCTTGTCTGGCGATGTCTTGTAGAACGGATACGTGGTATTCGTCTCATTCCATCCCGCGTGCCGGTTGTAGCGGATGAAGTAGACCGGCCCGTAACGGCCATCTTTGTACGCTTCCCGAACCACGCGCCCGATACCGCCCATGCCGAACGGATTCGGCGAGTGGCCATAGAACGCCAGCACTAGTAGGCGCGGCTCCGATTGATGATACACGTAAAAGCCCATGCGCTGGTGCATGATCGCCGAGTTTCCGTCGGGCAGTTTGTATACCGGAAACACCACCTCGGGCTTGCTCCAACCGCGGCCATCCCGCGATGTCATCAGCAGCGTCTGGCCCGGAGCGACCTGCTCGCCCAGGGGGTTGCTCAAATATTCCAGATAAAATTTCCCGTTCCAATAGGCCAGCATTGGCGCATGGTTGTACGTCCAGCCGAATCCATCGGAGAGTTCCGGATGCGTGCGATTGGCGCGAAGCACCTGCCGGTTCTCCACCCCAATCGCCGGACGGAGATTCCCTTCGGGGGTGGTCAACTTAATCGACACGCCGCCCATATAGCGAACCGGCTCCGCGCCGCTCCCGGTCTGCGCGCGCATCGACAAAGCGAACACCGCCGCAGCGCCCGACGCGCAAATTGTTTTTAGAAACGCCATTTCGCAATTATATATCCGGCGTGAATGCTATACTTGATCCGTGCCGAAGGCCCCGGCAAAACCCAAAACCAAGCGTTTGCGGAAAGCCAAGCCCTACTTTTCCCGCGCCGTCAGCAAGGCGCTGGAGGCGCTTGAAATCCTGAAGCGCTCGCCCGAGCCGATGGCCCTGCACCAGCTTGCCGCCGCCACCGGTCTCACGAAAACCTCCCTGCTCCGCATCCTCCAAACGCTCGAAGACGCCGGATATCTGGAGCGCGACAACGCCGGCCATTATCGCCTGACTGCCGATATCCGCCCGTTAGTGCCCACGCGCCTTCTCTCCACGCTATTGCGCGCCGCAACTCCGGTAATGCGCGGCTTGACCCGCGAATTCGGCGAAACCACCGGCCTCGCATTCTTGTTCGATAACCATATTGAAGTGATTGCGGTGGTGGAAAGCCCGCACCTGATGCGTATGGGCAATACCGTCGGCCGCATTCTGCAGCCGCACGCCAGCGCCCTGGGAAAGAGCATTACGGCGTTCCAGGCCGACCAGCGAAGGGAACGCCTTCTGCGCAGCTACGGCATCGCGAAATTTACCCCGCGCACCATCACGGACGAAAATAAGATCGCCGCCGAGTTCGCGCGCATCCGCGAGCGCGGCTACTCCACCGACGCTGAGGAGACTACGCCGGACGGCTGCTGCTTCGGAGCGCCTATCTTCACCGCCCCCGGCCCGGTGCTGGCGGCCGTCAGCATGTCGATCCCTAAAAGCCGCCTTGGGAATCGCCAATGGCAGGAACAAGCGGCGCAGGCCGTCCGGCGGGCCGCTAAAACGATTGGCGACGAGGTGCAGTTGAAAAACGGTACGGCTTGACAAAAACTGAAACGCAATCGATATAATTGTCGATGACGTGAGCATTCTCCTTCCCAGGCCACTCCGTGGCATCATCCCGCCTCTGGCGACACCCTTGCTTGATCGCGATACCGTCGACCGCCCCGCTCTTGAGAGTCTTATCGAGAACATGATCGCCGCCGGCGTCGCCGGTCTTTTCGCGCTCGGAACAACCGGAGAAGCGCCGGGCTTGAGTTACCGGCTCCGCGCCGAAATTCTTGACCACGTTTGTTCCATCGCCGCCGGCCGGGTTCCTGTGCTGGTCAGCATCACCGATACATCGGCCGTCGAGAGTCTGAACTTCGCCCGGTTGGCCGTGAAGGCCGGCGCATCCGGATTGGTGCTGGCGCCACCCTATTACTTCACAATGAGCCAGTCCGAACTGCTCAGTTATTTGAAACGTCTCGCGCCGGAGCTGCCGCTGCCCGTTTATCTTTACAACATTCCCAGCCTTACGAAAACACAGTACGCGGCCGCAACCGTCCGCGCCGCTGCCGATCTCGATAACGTGTATGGCGTCAAGGATAGCTCCGGCGATATGCAGTATTTCGCCGAATTGCTGCGCGCGCTAGCCGATCGTCCGGACTTCGCGGTTCTTTGCGGCCCGGAAGAACTGCTCGCCGCCGCCATCGCCATGGGAGCGCACGGCGGCATCGCCGGAGGATCGAATCTCTCCCCGGAGTTATACGTCTCCCTCTATCGCGCCGCGGTGAGCGGCGATGCCGAACGCGTCCGCCAACTGCAGGCTGTCGTCATGGCCATCAGCGACGGCGTTTATCGCGTGCATCCGGAAGGCTCCGCGTACCTTCGCGGAATGAAGTGCGCCCTTTCCATCCTGGGCCGGTGCCGGAACATCATGGCGGAACCGTATGAACCATACGGGTCTTTGGAGTCGGAGCAGATTCGAGCCGCGCTGCTTCGCGCGGGCCTCTTCGCGCAGGCCAAATCTTAAATTGGAGTTCCCATGAAACACATCTTTGTCATAAGTTTATGCATTGCGTTGATTCCGGCGATGCGTCTTTCCGCGCAGGTCAACGCGAGCGGCACATTCTCCGGGCAAGTGACCGACGCCACTGGCGCCGGAGTTCCCGGAGCTCAGGTAAAAATCTCCGAACAGCAGACCGGCGTTTCTGTCACCCGGGACACCAGCGCCGGCGGTTTCTACACCATTCCTCTTTTGAAGCCCGGCATTTATACCATCGCAATCAACAAGGCCGGCTTCAGCACCAGCCTGCGGAAAGATCTCACGCTGCAGATTCAGCAAGTGGTGCAGCAGGATTTCAAGCTGCAAATTGGCGGAGTGCAGCAGGAGGTAACCGTGGAGGGTGGCGCGCCTCTGCTGAACACCGAATCCACCGAGGTCGGTAACGTCATCTCGGAAGATGCGACGCAGCAACTCCCGCTGAACGGCAGAAACTTTTCGCAGCTCGCTCTGCTGGTCCCGGGAACTACTTCCGGACCGGTCGGCGGCATTCGCCAATCGGGTGGAGGCAACGAAACCCAGCGCGCCGGCGCCGAAATCACTACCAGTGGTGCGCGCGGCACGTTCAACCTCTTCATGATCGACGGTCTTGACGACCGCGACCAGTCCGTCGGCACATTGAAAGTATTTCCCAACCTCGAAAGCATCGCCGAATTCAAGGTACAGGTCGGCAACACGGACGCCGAATTCGCCACCGGCGGCGCGGTGGTAAACGTCGTCACCCGCTCCGGCTCGAATGAAATTCACGGTTCGGCGTTCGAGTTCCTGCGCAATCAGGACCTGGACGCCCGCGAATTCTTCGACGCCGCCAAGCCGCCTTTCCAGCAGAATCAGTTCGGCGCCGCCATCGGCGGCCCTATTCGCAAGAACAAAACATTCTTCTTCGCGGATTATCAGGGCCTGCGAAGGCACTCCTCGGCCACCAGCATCCTGAGCGAACCAACGGCGGCGATGCGCGCCGGCGATTTCAGCGCCTACCCGGCCGTCATGTACGATCCCACCACGTACAATGCCGCGACCAACACGCGGCAGGTGTTCCCCGGAAATATCGTTCCCGCGAATCGCATCGACCCGATCGCCAAAAATATTCTGCAGATCTTCCCTCTGCCGAATCTCTCCGCATTGACCAACAATCTGCGGCTGAACACTCTGCAGGTGCAGACGCAAAACCAGTGGGACGGCCGCGTCGATCAAACGTTCTCCGAGCGGGACAGCATGTTCGCCCGCTACACGTACGGCGGCGCGGACGAAACCTATCCCGGCCTTGTGCCGGTTGAGAAAAATGGCGCATTGAATCCGCTCTCCTTCGCCGGCTCCAGGCGCTTGAATCACGCGCCCAGCACACAGGCCACCGTGCAGGAGATCCACACGTTTACGCCGTCGATGGTCAATCAGCTCGCGCTCGGATACACTCGTTTCTACCTCCAAGTGACGCCGCTCGATTTAGGAACGAATCTTTCGACGCAGTTGGGATTGCAGGGATCGAATACCAGTTACGTGGCGTCGGGAATGGCCAGCATCGGCGTCAGTGGATACTCCGGTTACAGCGAGAGCTCCGTTCCGGAAATCGTTCCGCAGAATACCTATCAGATTAGCGACACGCTGTCGTACACGCACGGGTCGCATTCCCTGAAGTTCGGTTTCAGCGCGGTGAAAAACGGATTCGGATTCTTTCAATTGTCTGGTTCCTCGGGATCGCTCAATTACAGCGGCAACTTCACGAACAACCCCGCGTCGCCTTCCCGCACCGGCAATGGATGGGCCGACTTCCTGCTAGGGTTGCCGGGAAGCTCCACTAAAGCGGCGCTGCCGAATGGCATTCCGTATTTGAATTACACCGAGTACGGTTCGTTCGCGCAGGATCAATGGCGCGCCACCACGCGCCTCACGGTGACGATGGGCTTGCGTTACGACCTCTTCACTCCGCCGTCGGAGCGCTACAACCGGCAATCGGATTTCATCCCCGGTCCGGGAACCATCGCCATCGCCGGCCAGAACGGTGTTTCCTCCGGTATTCTGAATACGCAGAAACACGACTTCAGTCCGCGGGTTGGATTGGCCTACCGCTTAGGTGAAAAGACGGTTGTGCGCGCCGCCTACGGCTTGTACTACTTCAATGAGCAGGGCACTGGCGGATCGGCGCGGCTGTTCATCAACTATCCGCTCTCGCAACAATACAGCGTTAGTTGCAGCGCCACGGTTCCGTGCCTCACCACGGCCCAGGGCATACCGACTACTCTTTCGCCCAACAATCTGCCGAGCGAAGTTTACATTCCCACCGCCAACCAGACCGCGAACATGCAGCAATGGAATTTCACGGTGGAGCGGCAGTTGACGCCCACCCTTGTCGTGCGTGGTTCCTACGTCGGCACGCGTGCCAATCATTTGAGCATCGCGCTCGATGAAAACGTCGCGTTTCCAGGACCCGGCGCGATTCCAGCCCGGCGGCCGTATCCGCAATATGCGTCGATCTCCTCCTGGGAGCCGCGCGCCATCTCCGCATATAACGCGCTGGAGTTATCCGCGGAAAAACGCTGGAGCAACGGGCTATCGTTCCTTGCCGGCTATACGTGGAGCAAGAGTCTGGACGAGGGCGGTGGCGGCAACTCGGCCGACGCCGAATCGCGCAACAACGTGCAGAACCCGCGCGACGTGAACGCCGAATACGGCCTGTCGGATTTCAATTATCCGCAGCGCTTCACCCTCAGCACCATCTACGATCTCCCGTTCGGACACGGCCGCAAGTATCTCGGAAACTCCGGCCGCATCGTAAATGGATTCGCCGGAGGTTGGGGGTTGACGAGCATCGTGACCGCCCAGACCGGCCCTCCTGGAACACTCAGCATGGCAACCACAACGTCTAACACCGGCACCGGCCAGTATCCCGACCGCGTCTGCAACGGCAACCTGTCCGGTTCCGGGCGGACCATTCACAATTGGTTCGACACCAATTGCTTCAAAGCCCCGCTGCCGTATACGTTCGGCAATGCCGGCCGGAACATCATCATCGCGCCGGGACTTGAAACGTGGGACTTGGGCGCCCACAAAGACTTTCAGCTCAACGAAAGATTCGGGCTGGCGTTGCGCGGCGAATTCTTCAACGTCCTGAACAAAGCGAATTTCGGCTATCCAAACACCAGCATTGGATCGCTCGCGGCCGGCACCATCACCTACGTCGTCACCACCGGCCGCCAGATCCAAATCGCGTTACGGTTGCACTGGTAGCCGCGGTCAGCGATTCCCAGTGATCGCGGTTTCATCGAAGATGGCGTGATTAATCACGGTGCGCTTTTCCGAGGTGAAGACGATATGAATCTTTCCGTCCCGCGTTTGAATCGCGTAGGGATAGGCAAATTCATTCTTCCCTTCGGCGATGTTTTTGCGGTACGGATAGGTCTTGTCGCCGTCCATCGAAATCGCCACCGTCAGCGGCGTCCGCTCCGACATGCTGTCGTTGTACACGAGAAGCAGATGGCCGTCGCGCAGTTTCAGAAAATCGACCGCGGCGTTGGGATTCGGCAGTTCCGTCTCCACACCCTCCGTCCACGTCCTGCCGCCATCGTGCGATTCGGCGCGAACCACGTGCCCGTCGATCCCACGTCCGTATCCGCCACCGTGCCGGCAATATGCGATCAGGTATTTGCCATCCATCTGCACAACTGCCGGCTGCAAGGCTCCCAGCCGCGCGTGAATGCGCGTGCTCTCACTCCACTTCTGGGCTGGCGGATCGTAACGCATGAAAAACGACACAGTGTCATTTCCCACTACTTCAGGATCGAAGCCCGTCTCCTTCCACACCGGCAGAAGATAGCCGCCGTCGAGCAGCACAATCGGTTTGCCGCGCACCATCGTGCCTTCCTCAAATGTCAGCATGGTTGTGTCCGACCACGTCGCGGCCCCATCGCGCGAGATCTTCATCGCAATCCGGGACGAAGACCACGTGCGCCCAGGGCGAACTACGTACCACAACCAAACCAGCCCATCGG
>JBDTAT010000030.1:0-3594 GCA_039924505.1 Bryobacteraceae bacterium | reverse complement strand
AGGGGAAGATCCTTGATGGCTTTTTCGGAGCGAAGGTTGGAGAGGGTGGAGCTCTCGGTTTGCAGCGTGCCGGCGAAGGCCTGGACGGCGACACTCTGGCTGACGGCGCCGACGGTAAGGTTGAAGTCCAGCTCGAGCCGTTGGGAGACGTCGAGCTGGACGCTACGGGCGGCCGGCTCGAATCCTTCAACGCGCGCTTCGACAACGTAGGCACCGGAGCGGAGCGGCGGGGAGACAAAGAGGCCGGCCTGATTGCTGGATATGGAGGTAGCGAGGCCGGTGGATTGATCGCGAATGGTGATTTTTGCGGCAGGGACGGCGGCACCGGAGGGGTCGTGAACCAGACCGCTAATGGTGCCTGTATCGACCTGCGCGACGAGCATGAGGGCGGTTAGCACTAGGGCTGTAAGTAGTTTTCGCATAAATTACAAGACTCCTTGCCGAGATGATGGAGATTAGGATAACAGGGATGTGGGGGTGTGGGGGCAGAACCAGGGAGCGCCCCAAATATGAGGCCGCGCAGTTGTAAAAAACAGAAAACGAAAGGCGGCCAAACCGAAGGCCTATCGATTCGACGCGCGCCTTAATGGAGGACAAAAGGTCCTAATCCAAAAGGCTGCCGATCTAGAGGGCCGGACGATGACGGACTTTGTCCTGCACAGCGCCGAGAGGACGGCAGAGCGCACCATCGAAGAACGCGCCATGCTGATCCTCAGCGCACGGGCGACCGAGGCGTTTGTAGACGCAATCATGAACCGCGCCGAACCGGGGACCGTGTTACGGGCAGCCGCCCGCCACTACAAGCGCATTGCAGGCCGGTAAGTGAGCTCGCCGCGGTATTTCTTCGAGCCAACCCAGACGGACATCGCTACTCCTGCTTCTGCGAGTTATACCAACGTTGGCGCCGCAAACGCCACCGGGTCCAGCGTGCGTCCCGTGAGCCTCCCACCACACAGATGGTGAGTGTCAAGGCCTCCCGACTGCAATAGTCACCGCTGACTGACTGGTTGCGTTGCCCACATTGATTGAAATGGGTACGATACCCTGAAGGCCGCCCGGAATTTGGGCGTTGATTTGCATGACCCCAGCGACCTCGCCGGGGGCGCCACCCGCAGATTGCGGCGTCACACTTTGGCCGCCGATCATGACGGTCACAGGCAAGAGAGGTTGCGGTAGTGGGATTTGCGCCGGTTTCCCATCGACGCCTGGCGGCGAGGTCCGACCCTCGCCGGTCGCATAAACGGAGACGATGCTTCCAGTCGGAGCAGGATGGCTTGGGCCGTTCAGGGAGCCATCCTGGTTAACCGCGGCCGCTTGGCCTTTCCCAGTTGCATCAGAGGTGAAGAGACCAGGAGCGGATTGTCCCACGTTGACCGTCGTTGCTGGCGAAGTCCGACCTTGTACGTCACCGCAACTTGCGTGCTGGCGCTGGAAATTTCATACGGGACGATCGCAGCTACCGCCGTAGCCGAGGTGTAGATTATTGGAGCAAGCATTCCGTTAAAAGAGACGGTTGTGCCAGCGAGTTGTGTGCCAATATTTCCGGAGCTGTCTACTTGGAATTGAGTAAGCTGCGCCGGTCCCAGTCCCGAACCCTGAATCAAAACGATCTCGCCAGGGGCGACGAAGCCGGAAAAGTAGCTCGCGGCATTGGACACTGCGCTGACTGAAGCAGGAGTTGTCCCCGGCGGCGTGGGGAGGACGGTGTAGACGATGGTACTGGTCGCCGTGCCGCCGGAGATGGTCACCGAAATCGCGCCGCTGGTGGCTCCGGTCGGCACGGCGACAACGATCTGGTTCGCAGTATTGGAAATGATGTTCGCGGCGATGCCATTGAACTTGACCGCCGTAACGCCGGTAAGATTGGTGCCAGTGATGGTCACGGTGGCGCCCACTGGCGCGCTGGCCGGGGTGAACAAGGTAATGGTTGGCAGCTGAGTGATCCGGTCAACCCAACTAAGGCCAAGGGAAGGCACGGCGATCTGTTGCGCAGTTCCCTGGCCATCGAGAGGTGGCAGTGTCACGGTCACCATGCTTGAGGTCGAATTGAAGAGGAGCACGCCGTTGGTAAACTCCGTGGTCAGGACGCCGTCGGAGGCATTGTCGATCACGGGTAGCGTGGAAATTTGAGTCGGATAATTTGCGTTGAGTGGCTTCATGTTTCCGCGTTGGGCAATCCACTGCATGAGCTTTTGCTGGTTCCCGGCGGCATCGAATATGAGTCCTTGCCCGGCCACTCGCATGTCGCCCACCTTTGGCAATGCCGACAGGGCCGCAAACGCGCCGGGATTTCCATCGACGTCTGCGATGGAGGTAAAATCGAGAGCCAGCAATACGCCGCCATTTTGAACCCATGCGCTAATCGCCGCCATCGTTTGCGCTTCGGCTACGGTTCCGACGGGCCAAGCCAGGATTTTGTATTGATTAAGCGCCCCATCGCCGATCATTCGTTCGTCGATGACGCCGTAGTCCAATACATCGCGCACCTGATCGCAGAACGGCTGCAGATTGCCCGGGTAGCCGCCGGAAAGACCCGGCTGCCGCCACGAGCCCCAATCGTCGAGCCGGTGCGAGGTGGTGGGGAAAAACACGGCAGTGTCGATGCGTGCCTGATGACCCGACACGGAACTGCCGATCTGCAGGAACTGGCTGAACACAGCGGCGCCAGTTTTAAGATTGCCGGCGTAATCGAAGTGCCAATTGACGCCGTCGCTGAGGTCCTTGAAAAATGTCGTGGCGAGGGAAGAAACCGTTTCGCTGTTGGCGTCCGGTTCACTGCCTAGCAATTGCCCGCCGTAAAATCGCAGAGCGGTCGAGGCGCGTTTGGAACTCAGGAACGGAACGCCCTTCCCTGTCCCCCTGCGCAGGTAAATGCCCTTCTGCGCAGCCAGTTGCGCAAATCCTGAAATATCCTGGCCAAGGTTCAATTTTTCAAAGGGCCATCCAAGGTTGATGTTGAGAGGCGTGGTGGGAAAGTATCCGCGGACCACATCGACCAACTCGCCCATTTTTCTAGTATTGCCCGTGTAATACCAGTCGATGAAATCCAGCCAGTAGCGGCGGTGGGTGGTGTCTGTCGGATAGGGCAGCGCTGAGAAGTCGGTGAAGGCCGTTCCCCATGCCGCGTTGAGATTCGCCAGCGATCCATATTTCGTTTGCATCGCCGCTCGGAAATCATCCCTGGCGACCGTCTCACCCACCCAAAAGCCCGACGCGGCATTCTTCAGCGGAAATACGTCTTGGCCCGCGCCGTTTGGATAGGCGCACTCACCATAGTCATAGGGCGATCCGAGGCGCAGCTCATCGACATAGGTCCCGAGATTGGTTTTCAGGTTGCTGTAGAAACGGTCATACGCGGCCTTGGTCTCGGGCGCATAAATTGACAACGAATCGGTTTCAAGGCCGTTATCCACATCAGTAGCGCGGGGATAGCTCGGATCATTTCGCACCCAGGTCGGCAGGTTCTGGACCCAACCAAAGGGAATGAATTTCATCCCCCTCGCTTTGATGGCTTGAGCATCGAGCTGAGTCTGGTTCCAATCCCACCGATCCCGATTAGGCTCGACGACACCCCAACCAACGTAATATTCAATA
>JBDTAT010000029.1:0-3711 GCA_039924505.1 Bryobacteraceae bacterium | reverse complement strand
CGGCGCATCAGCACGGAGACGCGGTTCTTTCTGGCGTCGCGGTAGACCAGGTAATCCTGCCCCGCTTCCATTTCCATCACCGCTTCTTCGACGGTCATTGGTTTGCGGCCAGTATGGTCGTTGACATGATACACCTGGCGCGCCGGTTTCTTGACTTTCGCGGCTGCCGCGGGCGCCTTCGCGGCCTTCACTGGCGGCGCAACGCTTGCCGGCTCTTCCCAACCGTCTTTTACGCCTACGCCACGATGCGTGTCCCGCCATTTAGCGCGCATTTTCAACACCTGCTTGGACAGCTTTTCGACGGCCGTGTGAATCGCGGTAAACTCATCGGCATCGGAGCCGACGCCGGCCAGAGCGTGATCGTACACATTCAGAGTGACTTCGGCGTGATGCAGATGGCGCTCGGTGGTTAGGGTGACGCGCGCCTCTTTTTCACCGCGCCGCTCCAGCATCTTCGATAGCATCTCGAATCTGGCATTCAGCTTCTTTTCCAGCGCCGGAGTCAACTTGCTTTGCCTGCCAGTGTAAATGATCTTCATTATTAATGGCCTCCGGAATAAAATTTACCAGGCGCGAACACGCCGCTGGTGAGTGGAAGGAATTTTCATGTCTTCGCGATACTTGGCCACCGTCCGGCGCGTCACTTGAATACCTTCGTTCTGTAACCGCTCGGTGATCTGCTCGTCGGTCAGCGGATGCGCCGGGTCTTCTTCGTCTATCATCTTCTTCACTCTAAGCTTCAGCAGTCGAAGAGGCGTGCCGCTGCCGCTCGGCCCCTGCACGGCCTCGGAAAAGAAATACCGCAGCTCAAAAACTCCTTGCGGGGTGTGCGCGTACTTGCCCGCCACGGCGCGGCTGACGGTAGAAGGATGCACACCGATCTCTTCCGCCAGTTCCTTAATCATCATGGGCTTCAGATTGTCGATGCCGCCCTCCAGGAATTCGCCCTGGCGGCGGACAATGGACTGGCACACGCGCAGAATCGTATTCTTGCGCTGCTCAATGTTCTTCATCAATTGGATCGCCGAAGCGTAGCGCTCCTTGATGTAGTTCCGCACGTCCTTGTTGGGCTCCTGGGTCCGGTCGAGCATCTTTTTGTACTCGGGATTCAGCCGGATTTGCGGCAGGTCGTCGTCGTTCAACTGGATCAGATAATCGTCGCCGTCCTTGGAGATGTAAACGTCCGGCTCCACCTGGCGCGCTCCCGGTCCTGAATAGCGCAACCCAGGGCGCGGGTCCAGATGCCGGATGACTTCCATGGCGATCTGAACATGTACCTGCGGGCGTCCTAACGCCTTGGCCAGATCCCTCTGCTGGCGCGATTCGAGCAGCTTCAAATGATCGGCGACAATCTTCCATGCCACGCCGCCCTTGCCTCCACGGCTCTCGATCTGGAGCAGCATGCATTCGCGCAGGTCGCGGCAGCCGATTCCGGCGGGGTCCAGGTTTTGCACGACGCGCAGCGCATCCTCAATCACGTTCAGCGGATGGTCTCCGTCTGCCGCTATCTCTTCAACCGAGGCCATCAGGTAGCCGTTCTCGTCGAGGTTTCCGATAATGTTGTCGGCCGCGTCCCGGACGGCTTCGTCCAGGATGAGAACACTCAACTGTGAGTGCAGGTGGTCGGATAGCGTAACCGGCGAGGAGAGGAAGGTTTCAAAAGACGGCTTCTCACTGGATTCCGAGGCCGGACTCTTGAATCCGGGGTCCAGATATTCGTCGAAGTACTGGCCCAGGTCGATCTCGTCGAAGGGATCGGCCTCCGCCTTCGGCTCCACGACGGCCGTTTCGGCGGCTTCGACCGATTCGGCGGACTCAGGCGGCATCGCGACCGCCGTCGCTTCGTTCGCGTCGCCCTCTACTTCGGCCAGCGACGGCTCCTCGACTGGCTCATTCGCGCCGCTCAGCGCATCCAGCAAGGATTTGTCGGCTGGATCCGGGGTGCGCTCCTGTTCGGCTTCGAGGACCGCCTGCATCTCCTCGGGCGAAAGCTGCTCGGCGCCATCGATGGACTCTTCGAGAACAGGATTCTCGGAGACCTCGGTCGAAATCATGTCCTTCAGCTCCAGACGGGTCATCTGGAGGACGGTCACCATCTGGACCAAGCCAGGCGTCAGAATTTGCTTCTGCGCGACCTGCAAATGGAGCCTTGGCGATAGCGAACTCATCTGCCTTCATGATAGCGCACCGGATGGCCGATTCAACCGCCGGATGTAGATGGGTCTTATGAGCGGAGATGTTCGCTTTCGGGGCGGAACCGCTCCGTGACCCGGGGTAGCTGGAAGCAAGCAGGGGCACTGAGAAAGTCCTGGGCAACCGCTCCCTCACGGTCACGGCTCGGTTACGATTCGTGGAGGTTCGAGACGTCTATAAAAATGAGAGTACGGCGGCGTGGGCTGCTTCGGGCTGGTCGGTGACAAACAAGTGGCTGGCGTTTGCCAGCAGCGCCAGTTTCGCGCCGGGACTCCGTTCGGCGATCCGTTGGCCATTGCCGGGGGGCACCAGGCGGTCGTTTTCCCCATGAATCACCAGCGCCGGGGCGGCAATCCGCGGCAGGCGGTCATAAGACTGCCAGCTCAGGAGGGCCTGCAACTGGGCTTGATACGCGGCCGGCGTGGGGAAGGAGCGCCGGCGAACAGCCAGGTCTTCCTCAATGCGTTCGCGCGGCGTGCCGGCGTCGTAAATGAAGGGGATGGCGGCAGCCAGCGCGTCCTCCATGCCCATGCTGGCGCGCCGTTTCAGCATATCGATGGCAGCCTGCTTCGCCCGCACGCCGCCTGCGCCGCCGGAGGCCGTACAGCCGAGAATCAGCGATTGCACGCGTTCCGGATACTGGAGGGCGAACTCCTGCGCGATCATTCCGCCCATGGAAACCCCGAAAATATTGGCCCGCTCGACGCCGGCCGCGTCGAGCACCGCGGCCGCGTCGGCCGCCATCGATAGAATCGAATAGGGTCCGGGCGGGGCATCGCTTTTCCCAACGCCGCGGTTGTCGAACAGGATCGTGCGGAAGCGCCGGCTCACCACCGGCACGGTGCGATACCAGAAATCCAGGCTGCACGCCAGGCCCATGATGAGCAGCAGAGGCTCATTAGAAACTGGCGCATCACGGAGCCCGGTGCCGCCGCGCCCTGTGCGCTCTTGGGATCCGTGCTCTTCCCAGTAGATCCGGACACCGTTGTTATCCGCATGGGCCATGCTTTCGAGGTTAGCTCAACCGGGATGGAAGATCGAATGAACAGGCACACGCGTGCTTCAATAAATCTGCCGGGCGACCCGCGTTTCCGCGGGTCACCCCAGCAGGGTGCGGAGATTTGTTTGCCGGGGCGATTCGGCTTTCACTTAATTCCGGATTCGCGGGCCGCCCCCGCCAAGAAACGGCCCGTTGCCGGAATGTTCGCTACTTGCTTCACCGCTTTTAACTAAGCCGCGCACAACGGAGCGCGGCGGCCGTGCTCCCTAAATTCGAGAGGTTGCCGCCGCGCCCTGTGCGCTCTTCCGACTCACGCACTCTTTTTTGAGGCATCGATGCCTTTTCCTCGCCTCCCCAGGCCCTACTACCTGAGGAAGTTTGGAAACACCAACAAGCGGAAAGGTTGACTGGCCAGTCGAATTTCTTTCCCGGTATAAAAATAGCAGACGAAGTGCGCGTTCCGAACCGGGGTTTTGGTAAATCGTTGATATTAAGGGAAAGATAGTTCAATTTTGGAT
>JBDTAT010000028.1:0-2883 GCA_039924505.1 Bryobacteraceae bacterium | reverse complement strand
ACATTAACAAGGATGGGAAATACATCTGGAATCCGATGAGCTGAACCGCAAAGGGCGCGCGGGCGCCCTCATTGCAATCCACTAAGCGGCCCGCGCGCTCCGTTTTGCGGGCTGTTACGTAGAAGCGCAAAGGGTGCGGCGCGCACCATCCTTCGTGGAAGGAACGGTTGCGCGCCGCACTCCGTTTTGCGCGAGTTCCTAGAAGCCCGCCGCGCATCCGCCGCCGCGTGGTATGTTGCGAATAGCATGATCAAACGGCGCACTTTCCTCGAACTCTCGGCAGCGGCTCCGGTGTTGCTCGCGGCTGAAAAAATCACCGTTCCGGCCTACGATGTCGAGACTGCGTTCAAACCGTCCGCGCACCCGGGGATGCCCGGGCCCTATCCCGGCCGCGTGATCTCGGTTCACTCGGACAAGAGCATCGCGGCCGGCTCGAACAAAGTGGATCAGGCCGTGGTGCGTGAGATGATCGACCGCGGCATGAGAACGCTCACGGGCGCGCCGCGGCCCATCGATGCGTGGCGGAAAATGTTCGTCGCCTCCGACGTGGTCGGCATCAAGGTGAATTGTTCCGGCGCGCCGCGCGTCTGCTCCAGCCCGGAAATTGTCGGCGAGATCGTCCGCAACCTGGTCGCTGTTGGCGTGAAGCCGGCCAGTATCTATATTTATGAGCGGTTCCAGAACCAGCTCGAATCCGTCGGCTATCAACACTACGTTCCGGCCGGGGTGAACATCGTCGCCATTGAGGTCCCGCGCAACTCGCTGCAGAACTACGACGGCAAAACGTACGTGGAGGTGAACTTTTTCGGCGACGAGGATACGCGCTCCTACATGGTCGGCCTCGTGTGCCATAAATTCACCAAGATTATCAACGTCCCGAACATGAAGGACCACGGCGCCGCGGGAGTCACCGGCTGTCTGAAGAATATCGCCTACGGCAATTTCGACAATGTCGCCCGCTCGCACAAGGGTTCGAAGACCAACACGCTGACCTTCATCGGCACGCTGGCCTCGGTGGAACCGTTACGCTCGAAAACGGTGCTCCAGATCATGGACGGACTCAAAGGCGTCTGGCACGGCGGCCCGTTCGTCCGCGATGCGAAGTTCGTCTTCTATCCGAAGCAGATGATCTTTGGCACCGACCCGGTGGCCATCGATCACATCGAACTGGATGAAATCGACGCCGAACGCAAGCGCCACGGCGCGATCTCAGTCTGGGACCGCTCGCCCAACAACCTGGACCCGGAAAAATTCGGGCGCGATGCGGATGCCAACTCCTTCATCCGCGAACCGGGCCACATCGAATACGCCGCCGGCAAAGGCCTCGGCGTCTACGACCTCAAGAAGATCCAGTACCAACGCATCGAAGTCTAGTGCGCGCTATTTATACGTCACATACCACGGGCTGGTCCACGCCACCTCCGGATCGCCGTCCGGATTCTCTGTATCGCGCTGGAAGAACCGCAGGTAGTAATAATTCTTGCCGGGCTTCGCCGCCGCATCGCGGAAGCTGAGCGTCGCCGTCCGGCCTTGCGGGCGCATCGTGTAAATATAGTTCCCGTCCTTCACCACGTCGATGCGAACCAGGTTGTCCGGCGCCGTAATGGACGCTTCAATCGGCGGCGGTTCGCTCGCCTGCGCAGTGAACTCTTCTCCCGGCATGTGGCCGCCCGCGCTCACTTTCAAAAGCATTTCGTCGCTGGCCGCATAGGTCCGGCGCGCGTACAAGCCGTCGAAGAGTCCTTCGCGGCTTTCGGCCGGCGCCCACACCGCGGCCCAACTGTTGTGCGTGGAACCATGATCGCTGAACGATACGAATCCGTAGATGTCGCCCTTGGCAAGCGCGTCCTGCATGAAGTGGCCTTTCTCATCCACCTGTGAATTGCCGCGCCTCTGGCCCTTGGGCATGCGCCACGCTTCATAGCTCGATCGCGCGCCTTGATAGACCTCCAGCAGGCAATCGAAGCGCTCGTTTTGCCAGTTCCAATCGGCCATCGGCTGGCGGCGCTCGGCAAACGTGTGAGGCACCAGGATCACTTTTTGTCCCGGCTGCGTCAGCGCGTGCTCCTTCATCCATTTCCAAAGGTTGGGCGGCAGGTTGTCGTCCGGATTGCGCTCGCGGTCCACCACGCGCAACGGGCCGCCGCGTTTCAGGTACAGCACGTTGCGATGGCCGGATGGCCGCGCCAGGCTGTGCTCATAGCTGTAGACGCCAATGAAGACGGGCGCATGGGTCATCAGATCGACGGCCTTCTGGGTCGTCCACCATTGATAATCGCGCAGTCCGTCGGGCCACCGGCCGCCGGAGACTTCGTTGTGATCCGACACGCCCAGCCAGTCGAGTTTGGCCGCATCCATCGCATAGCGATACGTGTCGAGCACCGAGCCATCCACGCCGCTGTGCCCGCGAATATCCGTGTGCCGGTGCGCATCGCCCATCAGCAAGTGATACGTTGTGCCGCCGGCTGTCATCGTGATGCGGGGCCGCGGCGCAGGCGCGGTTCCAGCCGCCGGCAGGTTCGCGGCCGACAGTTTGACGGTCGGCGGCCCATCGCCCTTCGCCAGTTTCGCAGTGTACACGTTGTAGTGCAGCGCATGGTAGGCATCGGTGGAATACACATCGGGCGAGCGGCCGTCGCTCGAATAGGCCACGCCGAGATCGCCCTCCGGCGACAACGCGACCGACGCGTGCTGGCTGTTTCGCCCCGAACTCATTGCGAGTTCGAGCGGCACCGACCATTTCCCGTCGCTCAATCGCGTGGCGTAGAAGTGATAAATCTCGGTCGGCTTCCGTAGCGTCCAATGGCGGAATACCATCCATAACGCGCCCGAACCGTCGAACGCCAGGCTCGGCAGCTCGGCATAACGCGCCATGCGCCCCGT
>JBDTAT010000027.1:0-4375 GCA_039924505.1 Bryobacteraceae bacterium | reverse complement strand
CGATTTCGATAACGACGGCGATGTGGACGTGCTGGTGATTAACCAGAATGAGCCGCCATCCCTGCTGCGGAACGATGTTACGGGAAACCATCGCTGGATCAAGCTCAAACTGCGCGGGGTCAAATCGAATCGCAGCGCTATTGGCGCGCGTGTGACAGTCCGGTATGGGGAGCGCGTGCAGGTCCAGGAGGTGATGAGCCAATCCTCGTACTTATCGGCGAGCGACAGCCGGCTGCACTTCGGCCTGGGACCGGCTACGGCGGCCGATATCGAAATCCGGTGGCCTAGCGGGCAAGTGGAGAAACTGACGCACGTGGCGGCCGATCAACTGGTCTTCATTACCGAGGGAGCTGGCATCGTCCGCCGGCAGAACTTCAAATAGGCGAAGCGGATGCGAAATCGGGTTGCGCATGGGAGGTTAGCGATGAGGCTGCTGCCGCTCGCCATGGCTTGCGCGATACTCTTGGCGGCGCAACGCGCGCCCATAGACGAGGCTTGGGATCTTCTGGCAAAGGGCGCGCGAGTGGAGGCCATTCGCGTCCTGGATCGGATTCTGCAAGCCGATGCGGACAATGGCGACGCGCATCTGATGCTCGGCAGCATATTGGCCGAGGACGGCAAAGGCAACGAATCGATCGCGCAATTGAACGAGGCCGTTCGGCTGTTACCGCAATCGGCCGACGCGCGCAATGCGCTGGGGGAGGCTCTCGCCGGTTTGGGCGAGGCAAAGTCCGCTCGGCAAGCCTTTCGCAAGGCCGTGGAGCTGGATCCGAAATTCGCTCAGGCGCGGGTGAACCTGGGGCTCGCGTTGCTCCAGTCGAACGACTATCGAGCAGCCGGGGAGCACCTCGACCGCGCCATACAACTTCTAGGGGATACGGCGGACGCAGCCTATCCTCACTATCTTCGGGCGAAGGTGTACACGGAAGGGAACGAGGTGGAGAAGGCTTCGGCGGAATTGCAGCGGGCGGTATCGGTCCGTCCGGATTTTGCGGAAGCGTGGTCCGATTTGGGGCAGGCTCGCAAAAGTCTGTTGGACGAGGCCGGCGCGCTCGCCGCTTTCGAACGCTCCGTGGAGCTAGTTGCGGACGACGTCGTCGCGCAATACCGCCTGGGTGGCGAGTATCTCCATGCAGGGAAGGCACACCTGGCCGTACCGCATTTGCAGAAGGCCTTCAGTCTTAAGCCGGACGACCAATCCACGCTCTATAGTCTGCAACTCGCGCTGCGCGAAGACGGCCAATTGGAACAGGCCGCAAAAGTAAAGCAGACGCTTGTGGAGCTACTCCACAAGCGGGACAATGCCGCGCGGGACGCATTAACCGCGGTGCAACTCAACAATCGTGGCGCGGCGCTTGAAAAGACCGGTGATCTGCGCGGGGCGTTACAGCAATACCGCGCGGCTTTGCAAGCCAATCCCGAACATGTGGGCATCCGCGTGAATCTTGCGGCAGCGCTGCTTCGGCTGGGCCAATGGAGTGAGGGAGTTTCGGAATTGCGCGAAGCCCTGCGCAGGGATCCCGGCAATGCCGCCGTGAAGCAGGCTCTCAACGACGCATTGTCGCGCGCCCCGCATCCCAAATGACTCAAGGCGACTGTGCGAATAGCTGAACGGTTTGCGCGACTGAACCTGGATCGGCCTTGATTGAAATGCGAGGAGTGCGACATAACTGGTGTTTGTCGGTAAGGGTCGGTGAACTGAAATCTACTGTCGCGCTAACTGCATTTCTCCTAATTTCACTTGGGGTTAGTAGCGCGGCGAATCCTAACTGGGGTCGCACTGCTCGAATCGCATTGCTTCGCGTGCCATAACTCGAAGAGCGCTCAAAACAAACTTGATCTGAGCACGAAGGAATCGGCGCTGCGCGGAGGCGAACGCGGCCCGGCGATCGTGGCGGGCAATTCGCGGGACAGCCTAACTTATCTTATCAATTCGTCGCGAGCCGCCAGCTTCGGCCCTTTATCCTAGAAACGGCAGTTGGCTGCACCGGCGTGAAATCATCTGAGCGGGAACGTGGCGCGGGCACTCGTGAGGACACGGGTTTTCCAGCGTGAACCCTGTGACGACACGAGTGTCGGCACTGCAGGCACGAGTTGCCCGCGCCACGTTCCCGCTCGAGCCAATTTCCATCCCGCGCTGGAAAAACGGCCGTTTCGACCCGCTACGCAGATCACCCATCTGGTGACAACGGCTTTTCGTGCATTTGCTTCAGGATAGGAAAGTTGACCGACTCGGGGCCCGCGAACTGCCGGTTTTAGGTTTATGCCACCCGTCGGGGCGGCGCTTTCCGCGGACGAATTGAAGACTCTGGCGTCGTGGATCGATTCCGGCGCGTATTGGCCAGATGAGGCAACCGTTTCGGTGGTCCAGCCGGTGAAAGCGGTGGAACATTGGGCTTTCCGCAAGCCGGTCTCCGCGCCGTTGCCGAAATTAACTAGATCGCTGGCAACCTGGAGCAAGAACCCAGTCGATATTCTGCCGGCCGCCAAGTGGCAGGAAAAAGGTCTTGAGCCTTCGCCCGAAGCCGACCGCCGCACCCTGCTCCGCCGCGTTTATATCGATGTCGCCGGTTTGCCGCCCACTCCCGCGCAATTGGAGGCGTTTCTCCGCGATCGTTCGCCCAACGCTTATGAAAAGGTTGTGGACTCTTTGCTCGATAGTCCGCGCTACGGGGAGCGCTGGGGACGCCACTGGATGGACATCTGGCGCTATTCGGACTGGTACGGCCGCCGTCAGCTTGACGAACAACGTAATAGCGCGCGTCATATCTGGCATTGGCGGGACTGGATCATCGAATCGTTGAACGCGGACAAGGGCTACGACCAGATGATCCGCGAGATGATCGCCGGGGATGAAATCGCTCCGAACGATCCGAAAGTGCTTCGGGCCACCGGCTTCCTCGCTCGCGACTATTATCGGTTCAACCGCAACGTCTGGATGCAGGACACCGTGGAGCATATCGGTTTCGGCATGCTTGGTTTGACGCTAAAATGCGCGCGCTGCCACGATCACAAATACGATCCGATCACCCAGGAAGAGTACTATCGATTCCGCGCTTTCTTCGAGCCGTACGATGTGCGCACCGATCGTATTTCCGGTAAGGCGGACACGCACGACGATGGTATTCCCCGAGTTTTCGATTCCCTGCCGCACGACGGCGGCGTCGAGCCTTACTTCCCCCCCATTTACAAGGACACTTTCCGGCTGATCCGCGGCGAGGAAAGTAATCCGGACAAGAAGGCGTTGACGCCGGGAACGCCCGCCGTATTGGGCGCTTGGAACGAAAAAATCGAACCGGTAAAGTTGACCGCTCAGGAACATATTCCGGACCTCCGCGGCTTCGTGAGCCGGGACCTTTTGGTGAAGGCCGAACAGGACATTCGGAATGCCCAAACGGCCCTGGAATCATCCACGAAATGGCGTGAACGCGCACGCGTCGAGTTTTCGAACGCCCCGGAAAAGACGTCCGCGGACAACAAAAAAGTTGACGACAAGAAGGCCGCCGTGGCATTCGCGGACATTAAGACGATCCTTTCGAGCAAGTGCAAACAGTGCCATGGCGGACCCACGCAGTCCACCAGCCGAAGCGGTCTAATCCTCACTAGCGAAGCCGGCGCCCTGCAAGGCGGCATCAAATACGGCCCCTCGATCGTTCCCGGCCGGAGCGCCGAAAGTTCGTTGATCCGCTTCGTTGCCGGCGATCTGAGTCCGCGCATGCCTCCCGAAGGCGCGCCGGTAACCGCCGACGAAGCCAAGAAGCTCGGCCAATGGATCGACGGAATCGTCGAAGCTCCGGCAGTCACGCTGCGCCGAGCCGAAGACCGCCTTACCTTGGCGCGGAAGCACCTCGAAACCGTCCGGCTTGCCATTCCCGCGCTCAACGCGCGTCTGGAAGCGGACGGCGCCAAGTATCTGCACCCAAGCGAGAAAGAATCGATCGAGAAGCTGGCCGAAACCGCGCAAAATTTGGAGAAGAAATACAGCGCCGCGTTGGCCGCGGAAGAGATGCTGGAGGCGCAGCAGTTGCTTACCGGCGACAAAGCGGCGGCCGCAAAGACCAAATTGGAAGCGGCGGCTAAGGCCCTCGGTCAGGGCGCGGATAAGTATACGCCCGCGATGGAAGTTTATCCCGAGACGAGCACCGGACGCCGCACCGCTCTGGCATATTGGCTCACCAGCCGGGATAACCCGCTGACGGCGCGCGTCGCCATCAACGATATCTGGCTGCGTCATTTCGGCAAGCCGATCGTCGCGACCGTTTCGAATTTCGGCCGCAACGGCGCGAAGCCCAGCGATCAGAATCTGCTGGACTGGCTCGCCACCGACTTTATGGATAACGGCTGGAGCATGAAAAAGCTCCATCGTTTGCTGCTT
>JBDTAT010000026.1:0-3094 GCA_039924505.1 Bryobacteraceae bacterium | reverse complement strand
CATCCGGAGACCGCCTACATCTCCTACAGTCATCTCCAGTTCGGCGGCGAGACCTGGCAGGGCGTCGCCAAAACTGTCGATGCCGGACGTACCTGGCAATTGATGTGGAAAGAAAGTGCGGCCCCAGCGCCCAACGTGCATGACGCCTGGATCACGCCGACCTTTGGCACGGACTGGGGTGAAAATCCGCTGATGCTCGGCGTGGCGGATCAGGACCCCAACCTTTGCTACGGCACCGATTTTGGACGCACGTTGGCGACCACCGACGGCGGCAGAAACTGGACCGCAAAATATTCGCGGCGAGTGCCGGATGCGGAATGGACCACCACTGGCCTCAACGTCACGAGCGATTATGGGATCCATTTCGATCCGTTCGACACCAAACGCCAGTTCATCACCTACACGGACATCGGCCTCTTCCGCAGTGAGGACGCGGGCAAGTCCTGGACGAGCAGCGCTCGCAGAGTTCCGCACGAGTGGTCGAACACCGCCTACTGGGTGGCGTTCGATCCGAAGGTGCGTGGACGGATGTGGAGCGTCAACAGCGGCACGCACGATCTGCCCCGGCCGAAGATGTGGCGTCATACTTCCGTCGAAACGTTCAAGGGCGGCGTGTGCCGCAGCGATGATGGCGGACGTACATGGAAGAAGTCCAATGCGGGGATGGAGGAAACCGCCGCCACCCACATCCTGCTCGATCCCACCAGTCCTCCGCAGGCACGCGTCCTCTACGTGACCGGCTTTGGCCGCGGCGTGTATAAGAGCAGCGACGGCGGCGCCACCTGGAGCCTGAAGAATACCGGCATCACGCAACAAAATCCTTTCGCATGGCGGCTCGCGCGGGCGGGCGACGGAACCCTCAACCTTGTGGTTGCGCGGCGATCGGAAGACGGCGGCATCGGCAACAGCGGCGACGGCGCGCTGTACAAGTCGAGCAATGGAGCCGAGACGTGGAAACGAGTGGCACTTCCAGCCGGCGTGAATGGGCCGAATGGACTCGCTATCGATCCTCGAAATCCGCAGCGGCTCTATCTTGCCGCCTGGGCGCGTGCCGTCGGAACGCATGGAACGGGCGGCGGTATCTATGTTTCCAGCGACGGCGGCAAGAGCTGGAAGCATGTGCTGGATCACGACCAGCATATCTATGACGTTACGATCGATCCCCGCAACCCCGATGTCTTATACGCCTCCGGTTTTGAGTCGTCGGCATGGAGATCTTCCGATCTCGGCGAGCACTGGACACACATTGCCGGCCCGAACTTCAAGTGGATGCACCGCGTAATTCCCGACCCAACCGCTGCCGGAAAAATCTATATAACGACCTACGGAGGAGGCGTCTGGCATGGAGATGCAAACGCAAAATCAGGACCGCAGGATATCGCAACGCCAGAGCTCCAACCCGGCCGCTGATGAGAGCGTCGGTTCGTCCGGCACTACGGAAAAAGCAGTGTGATGAGTCATTCATGCACGGCACAAATCTGTCATCTCGACCGGAGCGTAGCGAAGTGGAGAGACCTGCGGTTGTTGCTCGACACCTAAGCAAAAACCGGTCTACGTACGCACAAGCTCTCTAAACCCGTGTGATGTGAAGACTGAGATTGCCAAGTTGTCTCACGTCAATACGAAGAATTCCATTCTCGTTGGCTCGCGATCGAACCAGCTGTGCGGGCGCGCCCGGCGGAACGGCCGAGGCCGAGCTCGATACATTCAAGCCGGTGAAATTCAGTTCGTAAACTGAATGCGGCACCAGGCTTGTGATCAACAGAACATCGCAGGCCAGATCGGGCAAGGATATCTCACCCTCGGTGATAGCCGGACCGGCGGTGCTGAACAATACTGCCGGACCCTTCTCAAACGCAGCGCCTGCGAAGTTCGCTCCCTTCAGCAACTCCACGCGTTTTCCGCCGGTGGCGCCGCGATCTCCTATCTCGAAGACATGGAGAAAAACATCCTCATTCGCTGGCGCAGCCGGGGAAACCTCAATGCGCCAGGCTCCTGGGATTACATTTTTCTCATTGGAAGGCTCGATGCGGTCATAATCCTCGCCCCAGAATGTCTTCCACATGTGGAGCAGCTTGGGGTCATCGGGCAGCGGGCCTCCAGCCGCTGGATCGAGAGGCCAGTTTTCTCCGGTGCCCCACGCCCCACCATGGTCGTTGCCCGGCGTCTGGAACTCATTGCCAGGGCCGCCGCGGCGAGTGACGCTTCGGTCGCCCGGAAGAAGCGAATGCACGCGCAGCTCTCCGGATCCCTCGTTAAAGCAGAATTGTTTTGCGTTCGCACAGGTGCTCACGCCCGCGGCGGCGCGTCCAGCATCATTGTCTACGGTTGGCTGATTGACTCCGTGCAGGAGCCATGCTTTGCGGAAGTCTGGATTCGCACTATGGACGCGATCGAAGACAAACAGCAAGTCGCGTTCTGGAACATAGACGACCTCGCGGGTAAACCTGTTGAGCTTTTCACGGGAATATGCGTTCGTCGCATCGCCCAATGCATAGTGGTACTGGCCGGGGACGTAGTCGGTAACGCGCATGCAGCCAAGGTTCCACAGGTCGCGCGTATTGTTCCAGTCCTCGATGCTGCGAATTGTGTTCCAGTAGCGCGAAGAGTCCATCCTCTGGCCGCCATCGTTTGCCGCAGCCAGAACATCTGCGGACCAGAAGAATTTTTCCGCGGGATCGTAGACCAGTACCGAATTGTGCGCGACCGTGCGGCGATAGTAGTTCAGGTAGTGCGGACTTTCTGATTCCGTGTAATCGGCCCCGCTGTCGATCGCCAGATATCCATTGCGATAGATCGTGAGCTGGTTCTGGTCCAGATGCTGGTGCTTGGCGAAATAGGGGCCGCAGTCGAACTCAATCCAGGTGGAATCAGGTTTCCAGCCGTCTCGCATCACCAGGTGTCCGACTCCCGGAAAGTAGCACTGGCGCGGCAATTCGTCTAGGCTTGCGTCCGCCGGATTGCGCGGCGCGACCTCCGGGTCGTTCCACAGAAACTCGAGGATCGGCAGCACCCAACCCTTCACGAAGAACCCGCTTTTTCGCAGAAGCCACGCGCTATAGGGGTCTTTGAAGCGGTTGACGGCATAACCGAT
>JBDTAT010000025.1:0-4776 GCA_039924505.1 Bryobacteraceae bacterium | reverse complement strand
CGCGGCTTGCGCACTCATTGCACTGGCCGCCTCCGGCTGGGGAGCGAATAAGACCGCTACCGGCAGCTATCTCACCTACGTCGGCACCTACACTAACAAGGGCAAGAGCGAGGGAGTTTACAGCTTCAGATTCGACTCTGCCACCGGCAAACTGACCGCGATGGGGCTTGCCGTAAAAACACAGAACCCGTCGTTTCTCGCGGTCCATCCCAATCGCCGCTTCCTCTACTCGGTCAGTGAGGGCGACGGAGCCGGTGCCGTCAACGCCTTCTCCATCAACGCCGCTACCGGCCAGCTCACGCTCATCAATAGCGTCTCCTCTAAAGGCGCTGGCCCGTGCTACGTCGGCGTCGACAATACCGGCAAATACGTTTTCGTCGCCAATTACGGCAGCGGCAGTATCGCAGCATTTCCCGTCAAAGACGACGGCGGCTTGGGCGATGCCACGGCCTTCATCCAGCACAAAGGCTCCAGCGCCAATCCGCAGCGCCAGAGCGGTCCCCACGCGCACTACATCCACGTTTCACCCGACAACCGCTTCGTCATCGTCGCCGATCTTGGACTCGACGAAGTGCTGGTCTACCGCTTCGACGCCTCCGTCGGCACTCTGACCCCCAACCAGTTTCCCTATGCGAAGGTGGATCCGGGCGCCGGGCCGCGCCACTTTGCATTTCATCCCAACGGCCGTTTCGGATATGTCGTCACCGAAATGGGATCGACAGTGGTCGCCTTCACCTGGAACGGAGCTACCGGCCAGTTGCGCAACCTGCAAACCATCAGCGCGCTGCCAAAGGGTTTCACCGGCGAGAGCACCGGCGCCGAAATTGCCGTGCATCCCAACGGCAAATTTCTCTACTCCTCCAACCGCGGCGACGATTCCATCGCGGTCTTCTCCATCAATCCCGGCAAGGGCACTCTGAAGTTGGACGAGAACGTCTCCGTGCAGGGCAAGGAGCCGCGCTTCTTCACCCTCGACCCGACGGGCCGCTATCTGTTCGCAGCGAATCAGAATAGCGATAACCTGGTGCTATTCCACGTCGATCAAAAGACCGGACGTCTCACTCCGGCCGACGTAAACATTCCGATTGGCGCACCCGTGTGCGTGGTCTTCGTTCCCACTCCGTAACGGATTCCACAACGGCTGAAAAGCCGCCCTATTTCGCCAGCACCACGAATGTCCCGCGCGGGAACGCGAATTTCCGCCCGAGTGCGTCGATCACATTCACCTGGCAGGTGTACTCGCCGGGCTGTACTTTCTCGAGCGGAAGCTGGAGCTGCACCGGCACCATATTCAGCCGGTGCGGCGCCAGTTCGTTCATCCGCACCGGACCGGACTCAAACGCTTTCCGGCCGCCGCGGAACAGCATCATGTCGGCTTCCACCGCCGGCGCCTTCTCCGTATTGCCGGTCACCGGGTCGTAGACCTCGAAGTACACGTACATGTTTTGGTCGCGGCGGAAAACGCGCGTGATGCTCGGCACCAGTTTTTGCCCGTCCTGCACCAGGGGATCGTGCTCCAACAGCTTCTTGCTGACGCCGGCAGACCCCACCGCCGCCGAAAGCGCCTCCCGCTGATTGCTCCAGATCACCGAGCTCATCCGCAACGTCTTCGACTCCATATTCAGATCCGGCACGGTGAACTTCGTCTCGAAGGTTCCCATTTTGCCGCTCTGGTTTTCGCGCGCCAGAAACCGCAGTGTGTACTTTCCCGGAGGCAGCGTCAGGCCCGTGTCGTATTCAATCTGCCGCTGCGTCAGTTTCGCCGCATCGGCCTCGTTCAGCTTCACCGGAATTTCATCCCGCACGCCGCCTACCAGCTTTCCGTTGGCGTCGCGCACTTGCCCGATGAAGTCCATCTGCGTGGTCGACTTGCCGCCCTTTTTCGCCAGCTCCAGAACCGATCCCGGCACCTTCACGGAGATTGGCACAAAGTACTTGTCCTTCGCGATGCGGAAATAATCCACTTCCAATGCCAGCGGAAGCTCCGTCACCGGATCGCCCAGGTCCAGCGCCTCTTCAAGCTGCCGCTCTTTATCGGCGCCGTTGAAGTTCTTGAATTCCTTGCCGGCGTAATAACCGTTCCGGTAATCGAGCTTCGCCTGCTGCTTCGAAATCAACTCCAGCTTGATGCGCCGGTACCGCCCATCGAGCGCGGGGTTCGTGCTGTAGTATCCAATAATGTAGTAGCTGTTGATGTCGTTCTGCGCCTGCTGAATTCCCAGCGACAGGTCGTTTGAATCGAGCAGCGCTTTCCCGCCCGTGTCCGCCGCCAGCGTATACAAGGTCTCCTGCGAATCGTTGTAGCTGTTCCGGACGCTCTGCTGTTTCGATCCCGTGAAAACTCCCGTGCCCTTCGGCGAAGCCACCGACGCGTCGCCCGCCGGCGCGGCCGCCAGCAACCCCCTCGCGTCCACCGGATAAAACGCCACGTTCGACCGCACCGCCGCGTTCACCGTCGCCCGTAATTGCGATTGGTTGTCCACGCCGGTTTTTTCCACGCCGCTCGAAAAATAAACCAGCGCCTTCTTCTCCGTGAATGCCGATAGTTTCCGGCACGCCGCTTCGAGCGCGGCCAGCTTGCGGTCCGTATTGAAGATGTTGAACTCGGTCTCGTCGGCGACAAACGCGCCTGTGTCGTCCCCTTCAGCGGCCGCGCCCGTATCGCCCAACGCCGCCAACTCGCTCGAGTCGCCCAGCCGGAATTTCCTCACCGTATCCATCAGCAAGTCCCGGTTATCCGTGAAATCCTGCACCACATTCATCTGCGTACCGAACGTCAGAATCTCCACCAGATCCGACTTCGTCATTTGGGTTTCCAGGAATTTCAGCGCCGCATCCACGGCTCGCGCCTGCTCCGGCGGTTGCATCGACGAAAAATCGAAGAACAGCGCCAGCAGCCGCCGGTCCTGAAACCGTATCGGCCCGCTTCGCGAAGGCGCCGCTGGAGCCGCGGCCGTGCGTTCCACCAGAGTCCGCGGCTGGCCTGCGGGCGCCGCCAACGGAGCCAGCAACTGCGAGTCCAGCTTCTGCAGCTCGAATACCGAGATCGTCTGCGCCTTTCCGTCTTCCATCAACTTGAAATCGTTCTTGGTCAGCGTGGTAATCGGGCGCCCCGATTTATCCTTCACCGCGACGTTTATCACCACCAGATTGCTCTCGGCCTTGAACGTCGGCGCATCCGCGGCCTGCTGCGCCCCGAGCGTGCTAACCGAAACGCAAATTGTCAGGAATCTCAGCGTGCGGCGCGTTACCGAGCTGCGCGTTACCGAGCCGCGCGTTGCCGAGCCGCGACCGCCAGGGAGCGGTATATTACGCATCAGAATCGAAACCTCACTACTGCCTGCATCGTTCGCATTACCGAAGCTGCCAGCGGCAGCCCATAGTCCGTCGCGTTAATCACCGTCTGCAGATTCGCGTAGTTCACGTGGTTCGTCAGATTGTTACTCTCCACCCGGAATTCCAGCCGTTTCCGCTCGCCCAGGTCAATCGATCGGCCGAACGTCGCGTTCAGCGAGAATGTGCCCGGCCCCGGAATCGTATTGCGGCCCGCGTTGCCGTAGAAGCCGGCCGGCGGCAGTGTAAACGCCGCCGGATTGAAAAATCCCGAGCCGTCCGTCACCGGCAAGCCTGTCGCCTCCGCCCTTCCCGCGCCCACCGTTCCCGTGCCGCCCGAGTCGGACCGGTTCCCCAGCACGCGCGCCGTCAGCGGCGTTCCCGATGCCACCGTCATGCCCCCCGAAAGCTGCCAGTCTTTTAGTAAACGCTCAGCCCATGGCCGCCCCGCCAGCAATCCGTTCGTTCCTCCCACCGGAGAAGTCCACACCATACTGACGTTCAACTTGTGACGTTGATCGAAACTGGAAAGGCCGCGCTCGGCCGCCAGATCGTTCGGATCCTGCGCTACCGTGTTCCCCGCCCCGCCAAACGTCGACGAATCGTCAATCGATTTCGCCAGCGTGTACTGCATGTTGAAGGAAACGCCGCGCCGGAACCGCCGCATCAGCCGCACCTGCAGGGAGTTGTAAATCGAATTGCCGTCCGAACTCAGATACGTGAATCCCACCGCGTTGCCAATCTGGCGCCGCTGTTCGGCCGTCAGCGGCGAACCCGGCGGCGCGCTGTTCGGCGATCGCTCAATGTTCAGGCGCGTCCCCTTCGTCCCGCGGTACCCAACCTCCAGCACCATCGCCGCCGGCAGATCCTGTTGAATCGAAAAACTCCACGAGTCCGCATACGGCAGCCGGTAGTACCGGTCCACCGCCGCCGTATTCGTCACCGTTTTTCCGGGCGGCGTCAGCGTGAATCCGGTCGCCAGCGTCAGCACCCCGTCCAAGCTGGTCGATAGTTGATTCGCCGTCGACCACGGCGGTTGCGATGCCATTAGATTCGCCAATTGGTTATACGCGTTCGGGACGTAATACAAGCCGTAGCCGGCGCGAATCTGCATCGACCGTTTCGGCATGGGCTTCCACGCCAAGCCAATGCGCGGCGCAAAATCATGGTGCTCCGGATCGATCAGGCTCCGCGGAAACGCGCCCGTATAAGGACCGCTCTCGCCCGGAATCACCGGCGCCGCCCCAGTAAAGTACGGCGCAATGTCCAGGTTCGCGATGTGCCCGTACTTTTCCGTCAGCGGCGTTATGTACTCGTATCGCAACCCCGCATTCAAGCTCAGATTCGGCAGAATCCGCCAGTCGTCCTGTCCGAAAAGCCCCACCACCGACCCGCGGAAATACGTCGCCGACGTGCCATACCGGATGGAGCTGGTTTGCGGCA
>JBDTAT010000024.1:0-4477 GCA_039924505.1 Bryobacteraceae bacterium | reverse complement strand
CTGTAACCGAACTCGAAGCCCATCACGGCATACTCGCTCAATGAGCTGTCGAAGACGTCGAAGCGGGCTTGATCGGGCGCGAGAAATTTCATCGGGCAATACTCGTGCCCGTCCTCGCTGTCGTAATACTGCAGGTGCCGCTGGCTGAAAGTGCCGCGTCCGCTATCCTGCCCGCTCAATCGAACCGGCGTGCCTTCGAGCACCAGCGTGCCGAATGCCAGCGCCTCGCCGAGCGCCCAATCGATGGCTCCCTCCGCTTCCTTCCGCTTCTCGATGAAGCCACGCAGTTTCGGGTGCAGGTGAAACTCTTCCGGGAATGTCGTGAGGCCCTCGATCACCTGATCGATCAGCGCCCGGTCCACCGCGGTGTGTGGCAAAACGGCGGGAATGGAATCGCTTGGAACCGCGCTCATCTCCTGGAATTCGTAGTGCTGTTGATTCCGCGGGGCCTCGTCGTATACCTTATTCAGGCGGTCCATCACGGCTTTGTTCAGGGCCTGCGCTTCGCCCGCGCCGATGAGACCCTCGCGCTGGAGGCGTTCTCCGTAGATGGTCGCGGCGGACGGCTGCTGGCGGATTTTGCGATAGAGAATCGGCTGCGTATAGCTGGGATCGTCCGCCTCGTTATGGCCGTGGCGGCGGTAACAGAACATGTCGATGACAACATCTTTTTTGAACTGCTGCCGGTAGTCGAACGCCATCTGGGTGACGCGGATACACGCATCCGGATCGTCGCCGTTGACGTGGAAGATGGGGGCCTGCACCATGCGCGCCACATCGGTGGAATAGGGCGTCGAGCGCGCCTCGCCGGGATTGGTGGTGAAGCCGATTTGATTATTGATGATCAGGTGGATGGTGCCGCCGGTGCAATAACCGTCGAGCTGCGACAAATTCAGCGTTTCGGCGACCACCCCTTGCCCGGCAAACGCGGCGTCGCCGTGAATTAAAATCGGGATCACCCGCTCCCGCCGCGTATCGCCCAGACGATCCTGTTTCGGACGGACGAGGCCTTCTACTACCGGCCCGACGGCTTCGAGATGGCTGGGATTAAACGCGACCGAGACGGTGATTTCGTGTCCTTCGGTGGAACGGCGAACGCCGCTGGCGCCCAGATGATATTTCACGTCGCCCGAACCTTGCGTGCTCTCCGGATCCACGTCGCCTTCAAACTCGGAGAAAAGCTGGTTAAGACTTTTGCCGACGATGTTGGCCAGCACATTTATACGCCCGCGGTGGGCCATGCCGATGACCGCCTCGTGAACGTTGTGATTGGCGGAGAGTTCAAGCAACTCGTCGAGAATTGGAATGGCCGATTCGGCGCCTTCGAGCGAAAAGCGTTTATGCCCGACGAAGCGGGCGTGCAGGAAGTGTTCAAAGCCCTCGGCTTCGACCAAGCGGTCGAGAATGCGCCGGCGCAGATTGGCATCCAGCGGCCACGCGTTGCCGGAAGGCTCCATGCGGTGCTGCAGCCAGGCCTTTTGCTCCGGGTGCTGAATGTTCATATACTCGCACCCGATGCGCCCGCAGTAGGTGCGCCGCACAGTGTCGAGAATTTCGCGCAGCGTCGCCGTCTGCTTGCCGATGCCGAGCGTGCCGGTGAGGAACAGCCGGTCCAGATCCCAGATGGTGAGGCCGTAGTTGGCCGGGTCGAGTTCCGGATGATAGGAGGGTTCCGAACCGAGCGGGTCCAAATCGGCGATCAGGTTGCCGCGCACGCGATAGGCGTTGATCAGTTGCAGCACCGCGGCCTGCTTGCCGACTTCCTCGCTAGGTCCGCCGCTCTGGATGCCGGCGACGGTGACGTGGCGGTCGGGCTCCCAGCGCACGGGCTGAAGAGCCATTTTCAGGTCGGCGAAGATCCGTTCGTAGAAGCCGTCCCGACCCTGCAGCAAGTTCTGGAACTGGGCGAGAAACATGCCGCTCTCCGCGCCCTGAATGACGCGGTGGTCGTAGGTGCAGGTGACTCCCATCACCTTGCCGATGCCCATCGCGTTGCGGAGTTGTTCGCTGACGCCTTGATATTCGGCGGGGAAATCGATGGCACCGGTGGCGACGATCGCTCCCTGTCCAGGCATCAGGCGGGGGACGGAGCCGACGGTGCCGACGGTGCCGGGGTTGGTCAGCGAAATGGTAGTGCCTTCAAAATCGGGAACGGTCAATTTGCCCGTGCGGGCGCGCGCCACCAGATCGTCGAACGACGCGAGGAACCGGTCGAAGCTGAGGCCGCCGGCATTCTTGATGCTGGGCACCATCAGCGAGCGGTTCCCGTCCTTACCTGCAACGTCGATTGCGATCCCGAGATTCAACAGGGAGTGGACGACGCGGAACGGCTCACCCTCATTTTCGGCGTATGCGGAATTGAGCGTGGGAGTTTTTTCGACGGCGCGGACGATGGCCCAGGCGACCAGATGCGTATAGGAGATTTTGCTTTTGCCGTGCAGCGCGCGCCAGTCGTTGATCAGCCGGCGGTTCTCGTCGATGACCTTCACGGGGATAACGCGCTGCGAGGTGGCGACGGGAATGCTCAAGCTGGCGCGCATGTTCTCGGCAATGCGGGCCGCGGCTCCGCGAAGGGGAACCAGTTGCTCGCCGGGGCCGACGGTGACGGCGCTGGGCGCGGCCACGCGAACCGCGGCGACGGCAGCAATCGCGGGTGAATTGGCGGGGGGGGCCGCAGGCGCGGCCGCAACCGCGGAGTTGGCGTGGCCATCGGCGTCGAAAACCTGTTTCCAGGTTGCATCGACGGCGCGCTGGTCGTGCAAATATTGTTGATACAGCTCGTCTTCGAGCCAGCTATTAATACCGAGGTTCGGGGCGGTCGTGTCTGACATGGAACGCGAAAAAAATCCTTCTACTTTATATGATACCCGGATGATGAGCCGTTTTGAGCGCCGCTGTGCTTCCGTTCATGATCGAGCAGCCATTGCTTGCGCTGAAGGCCGCCTCCGTAGCCGGTAAGCGATCCGTTGGCGCCGATGACGCGATGGCACGGAACCACGATGCCGACCGGATTAGCGCCATTCGCGAGTCCTACAGCGCGCGCGGCCGACGGTTGGCCGAGCCGTTTCGCGAGACTGCCGTAGCCGGTGGTTTCTCCCGCCGGTATCGACCGCAAAGCTTGCCAGACGCTGCGCTGAAAAACCGTTCCTCCGGTTGACACCGGAAGCGATTGAAGGCATTCCAAATCGCCGGCGAAGTAAGATTCGAGCGCCGAGGTGAAGCCATACCGGTTCCCGCCGGGTTCCATCGCGATTTTCGTCGCGCGATAATGCCGCGAGAGAAGGAGGCGCATGCGTTCTTCGTGGTCCGTCCAGTCAACCGCGCGAAGGTTGCCAAATTCATCCGATAGCAGAATCAACTCGCCAAGTGGCGTCATCATCCGGTCGATAAACAAGCGAAGCTGGTTATGCATGAGACCTCTCGTTCAACTTTGACGCTTTTCAAGGAACTCGCGCAAAACGGAGTGTGGCGCGAAGCAGTTCCCGATTAACTTGGCGGTGCGCGCCGGACCCTTTGCGCGATAGGCGCCCCGGCCGCCCACAAATGCTGTGCAGCGTATGCGCGCCATGGCCGCCACCGTTCCGCCCGGTCGATAAGTTGCGCCGCAGTCCGCGCAATTCCATCTAATTTCGCGGCGCCGCGAAGAATTCCAACGTCGCTTGCAGGAAACGCGTCGGTCTCGCGGAGAGCGCGAAGCGCGATGTACTGCGCCGTCCAATCGCCAACGCCCGGGATCGCGCGCAGCCGGACGATGGCCTCTTCGAGCGAGCCGGCCGGATCGAATAAACGCGGGTTCACAATCGCAGCCTCAGCCAGAGCTTTAAGCGTGTTCTTGCGGGAGTTTGGCATGCCGAGGGCGCTCAAATCGGATGCCGCCAGGCAACGCGCGGAGGGAAATACGCGCGTAAGACTGCGGCTCGCAAAGGCTGCCGGCGATGGATTGCAAATCCTCACAAGCTGGCCGGCAAGCTGCCGCGCTGCCTCGACTGTAATCTGCTGGCCGAGTATGGCGCGCACCGCCAATTCGAATCCGTCCCAACCGCCCGGAGCGCGAAGCCCCGGCCGCTCGGCAATCAATCGCGCCAATGCCGGATCGTTCGATAGATGCGTTCCGATACCGTTCACGTCGGCATCGAGATCGAACAAGCGCAGTACGCGCAAAACGATCGCCGGCAGTACACGCACGTAAGGGAACTGAATGCCGACGGAGAGGCCCTGGCGGACTGGATCGTTCGAAACTTCCACAACTCCGTCACTGCCTTCGCGGGAAACGGTCCGCCGGTAGCGCCCGTTCCGCACCTCTTCCACGCCTTCGATTGCCCGCGCGTCCAACCAGGCCAACATGGAATCCCAGTCGTAGGGAGACTGGTAAGCAAGATGCAACGTAATTGCCGCCGGCAATGACAGCCCCGGTTCATGTATTCGCCTTCGACGGCGCAACTCGGATGGCGGTCTTCGATAGAGCGCGCGAAATGTT
>JBDTAT010000023.1:0-2943 GCA_039924505.1 Bryobacteraceae bacterium | reverse complement strand
ATTCTCAACTCTCCGGAACACGGAAAGCTTTCGAACCTCGCCTTCGCCGGAAAGGATCTGAATTGGCTTTATGTGGCCGAAGCCGGCAAACTTTTCCGGCGGCAGACCAAAGTGACGGGCGCGCCGCTGTCTCCCGCAAAGCCGCCAAAACCGCCTCTCTGACCGCAGCCTGAATTAACCGAATGATGGCGTCAACAGCATATTCCAATCGTAAAATGAGCATGAAATCACGGTACGTTCGCATTTTCTTTCGAAGCTGCAATCCTCCTTTCGGTGGTCTTGGTTTTCCATTCTTATTTACGGAGAAACCCCCGCACGGGAAGGTGGGAATCCCGCACCTGGATTTCCACCTTCCCGCAACACCGCCATTTCCACAACTCTCGTGTCCTGTCCTGCGTTGTTACCATTTCGGCAGCTCGCCCTCTGGACGAAGCTCTCGCGCGCTTTCCCGATTTGAACGTTCACCTGGGACGAGCGGCCGCTAGCACGGCGGAGAAGGGCGCAATCACTGTCACGCGCCGATTGAAGCGGGTCACGCACGGCAATGTTACGTTAATCGGATGCGCCTCCGGCTCCCGTCGACGCCATCACCGGCGAAGGTCTCTGCCTTTCTTTCCTGCAAGCCGTGGGTCTCGCCGACGCGCTTGCCGCCGGACGGCTCGCCGACTATCAATCCGCGCACAACCGCTTGATGCGCCGACCGGCGATGATGGGCTTTATGATGTTCTTGCTCGACCGTTGGCCCGGCCTGCTGAATTGCGTGCTGCCCGCGCTTGCCGCGCGCCCGTCGATTTTTTACAACATGCTCGCCAAGCACGTCGGCGATCTAAAGCCGGGTGAATTTGTCTTCGATGCGATTTCGCCGCTAGGCTGGGGGATTCTACAGTCGTGAAGTCCGTCGCTCTCCTATTGTTCGCGTTGAGGCTGCCCGCTTGCGCACAAGAAGTTTCCATCACAGTGGACCCGGCGCATAGCACCGTGCAATTCACTATCGGCGATGTCCTCCACACGGTTCGCGGAACGTTTCAGGTGAAGAGCGGATTAGTCCACATCAACCCGGCGGACGCAACGGCTAGCGGCCAGATTCTTGTAGACGTGCGGAGCGGCAACTCGGGAAACGGAATGCGCGACCGCCGGATGCACAAAGACATCCTGCAAAGCGACAAGTATCCCGATGCGATCTTCTCTCCCGATCGCGTTATCGGCAAACTCTCGCTCAACGGCGAATCGCAAGTCGATGTTCACGGCGTTCTGCGCATTCACGGGCAGGATCACGACGTGACGCTCCCGGCGAAGGTGAAAGTTGAGAACGGCCAAGTCTCGGCTACTACCTCGTTCGTAATGCCGTACGTCAGTTGGGGCATGAAGAACCCGAGCAACTTTATGCTGAAGGTCGGCGACAAGGTCGATCTCACGATGTCGCTCACTGGCAGCGTTCAGCGGAATGGTACCCCGAAGTTCCCGCGACAATAACGCCATGCGGTTATCGGGTCGTAACCGGCACTTTTGTACGCCGAATCGTGCATGGGCGTCAGCTTGGGGTTAGTAAATACGTCGGATTCACCCGCGCTTATTTTCAACATTCCGCCGGCGGAGAGATTCACGGATGGCAATAGCCGCTCGCCTCGCTGGGCAGCGATTCCGTAACCAATAATTTTTTTGCTCCAAAGCATTTGATTCCAAAGGTGTTTTAGGCATTAAGTGCCACGAGAGCAAATTCGCATTGTGTTTTGGCCTTGTACTTCCCCTTCGTTCCTTGTATAGTAGTTATATACAAGCGATGCCCGAAGCCCCTACCCGCGCCGGACTCTCCGCCACCGAGCGTGATTTCCGGTCCCGGATTGCGCAACTGGCTTCCACTAGATGGTTCATGCGTGGCACTTTGTCGGAACGCGCCGCCAAGTGTGGCAAATCGGGTTGTCATTGCGCCAGAGGCGAATTGCATCAGTCGCTCTACCTGGTCCAAAGCCATGATGGCAAACCTCGCCAGATCTGTGTCCCCCAGGCATGGCAGGAGCGCGTTCGACAAGCCGTCAGCGACTATCGCCGCGTACAGGAACTGATCGAGAAAGTGTCCGAGCTGGAATGGAAACGGCTCGCACAAAGGAAACGATAACCGTTCTACGCCGATTGATCGCCTATTCCGAAAAGATCTTCCATCTCTCCCGGGACGTGATCGCACCCATCTTGGATCGCAGATCGGAACCGCGTGTCTCTACTGCCGCTGTGGTGAAGTCGTCGCTCGTAATGTTCTGGGCCAGGATGGGAAGTCTCAACGCTCTGGAGCTGGCCGCCGGATCCCGCTTCTGGAAAACCTGGCTCAGCGAGCCGGTCTGCAGCGCCGATACTGTTGGCCGCGTCCATGCTCCTCTCGACGCCGGCGGCCTGCGGCAAGGCATCCACCACATCTACGACCGCCTGAAACGCAACAAGGCCTTGCCGGATTTTCAGGGGATCGCCGTCGCCGTTCTGGATGGCCACGAAAGTCACGCCAGTTATCGGCGCCATTGCTCCGGCTGTCTGCGGCGAACCATCCACTTGGAAACGGGAGATCGCATCCAGTCCTATCACCGCCATGTGACCTTGATGTTACTGCCGGGCGCAGCGCCCGGCCGGGGGCCGCTTCGTCTTCTGCTGGACCATGAGCCACAACGAGCTGGCGAGGATGAGGTAACCACCGCCCTGCGTTTATTGGAGCGGGTTAATCCCCGCCTACCCCCGCGCTTTCGACCTCGTGCTGGCGGACGCAAACTCTATTACTACTGTGTTATAAAATATTGGGTGGTGTCGCGATCCACGCGCGGTGTAGTTATCCTTTAAACCTGAATTCCGAAGTTAGAAGTGTGAGCCGGGTAAACTGGCGAGATGAAAGCAGAAGGAAGTCGGCTGTTTGACGGACGGAAGGTGCTGTTGCGGGAGACGGAACGGGCATTGACGCCGTTT
>JBDTAT010000022.1:0-4136 GCA_039924505.1 Bryobacteraceae bacterium | reverse complement strand
ATTTGAAGCGACGCGGCGTGCGGTTTTCCGGGCCGGTTTCGCGGCCTTGGCGGGAAATGGTGCGGCAGCGGGCGCAGCCGCCGCGTCGCGCGGGAAGGCCAAGCCGCGTCCGGTCCTTCTGGCAGAGACGCGAACCGAAAGTTTCATGGGGAATCTGGCGCCTATCATGGGATCGATCCAGAAGGAGACGGGATTCGGTATGGACTACCGGCATCGGGGCGCAGTGCCGGTGGAGGAGTGGCGCGCAAGGGGGCGCGCGGAGGTGCAGCGGACCTTATCGTACGCTCCCAAGCGCTCTGCGTTGGACTTGAAGGTTCACTCCGTGGTGAAGCGCTCCGGATACGAGATTCGTGTGGTCTCATTCGCCGGGTCGCGGCACTATCGCGTGCCCGCATTTCTGCTGGTTCCAACTGCCGGTAAGGGTCCGTACCCGGGCGTGGTAGCGCTGCACGACCATGGTGGCTGGTTTTATCACGGCAAGGAAAAACTGGTTCGCATGGACGGAGAGCATGCGTCGCTCAAGGGATTCCGCGAGCATTATTACGGCGGACGGGCTTACGCGGACGAGATGGCGAAGCGCGGATTTGTGGTGCTGGTTCCGGACGCCATCTATTGGGGCGAGCGGCGGTTGCAATATAAACAGCCGCCACCGGAGATGCAGAAGGCGGTCGCCGGACTACGGCCGGAGCAAGTGGAATACGTCCAGGCGATGAATGGATTCCTGCGCGATCAAGTTGGGGAATTCAACACGTGGCTCGGCTTCTGCGGCACAAGCTGGCTGGGCATCGTGAATTTCGACGACCGGGCGAGCGTCGATGTTCTGGGCGGGCTGCCTGAAGTGGACCCGAGGCGCATCGGGTGTTTGGGGCTTTCCGGCGGCGGATACAGATCCACATATTTGACGGGCATGGAGCCGCGCATCCGCGCTTCGGTGATTTCCGGCTGGATGACGTCGCTTCCGACTGCGCTCGAGATTACGCATTCCGTGCATGTGGGGCTATTCGACGCGTTTGGGCTGCATGCGCATCTGGACCATCCGGATGTGGCGTCCCTAGCGGCGCCGGATTGCTCTATTTTCGTGCAGGATTGCGCGCAGGACAAGCTGTTCACGCATGGCGGAATGCAGGCGGCGGCGGATAAGATCGGAGATGTATACGCGGACCTGAAGCATCCGGAACGGTTCCAATCCAAGTTCTACGACGTGCCTCATCAGTTTAATGTTCAGATGCAGGGCGAGGCGTTTGAGTGGCTGGGGCGCGGGTTGCGGGCCTGATCCGGCGCGTCGCGCGGAGGTAACTACGCTTCCATCTTTCCGGTCTGGCGGTTAAAACGCATGCGCCGGCCGTGCCGCAGCGATTCCATCGCCATGCACAGGGTCACCGTGGTCTGTTGACCCAATTCCACGGTCGCGTGCGGGTCTTTGCGCGATCGCACGCACTCGATGAAATTGCGGATATGCGCGCGGGAAGCCGGCTCGAAGCTGCCCGGCTGGCGTTTGTCCATGGACGGCTTCATCTCCACTGCCAAACTCTCCGGCCATAACGTGTACGACTCGCGTCCCACGTCGAACCGCGCCTTTGACCCGTGATATTGAATCATCTGGTCGTTGAATGAGTTGTAATGCATCGCCTTGTAGCCGAGAGTGAACACGGCCAGATAATTCTCCGGATACTCAATCGCCATTGACGTTGTATCCGGCACCTCCGCGCCTGGCAGATTTACGCGGCCGCCGGCGCAGGTGACGGCGGAGGGATAGGTGGAGTTCATGAACCACTGAATGGCGTCCACGACGTGCGCCGCCTGGCCCACCATCAAACCGCCCGAATAATCCCAAAAGTAATACCAGTTGAAAAATCGCGCCGGATCGAGCGGCCGTTTGGGCGACGCGCCCAGCCACTGCGCCCAATCGAGCTTGCCTTCCAGCTTCGCCTCCCGCAACGATGCCTGATGATTCAGCCACCACGAATTCACTAACCGCACGTCGCCGACGGCACCCGAATCCACGATTCCCTTGGCTTCCTGGTAGAGGCCGTAACTGCGCCGCTGCATGCCCACCTGCACCACGCGTCGCGTCTCGCGCACCGCCTTCACCACGCGGCCGCCATCCTCAATGGTGTGCGCCATCGGTTTTTCGACGTAGACATCCTTGCCTGCGTGAACCGCGTCCACCACCATTTGCGCGTGCCAATGATCCGGCGTTGCCACGACGACGACATCGATCGACTTGTCGGCGAGCAGGGACTTGTAATTGCCGTAACCGCGCGCGCCTGTGGATGCGGCTTTCAGGCCGCCTTCCAGATTCGGCTCGTAAACGTCGCAGACCGCGACCATCTCGACGCCAACCTCCTTGAAATTGGCGGTCAGGTATTTCCCGCGGCCGCCCGCGCCAATAATTCCGCCGCGAATCCGGTCGTTGGCGCCCATCGCCACACCCGCCGCCGCCATTGAAAGGAATGCTCGCCGTTGCATCTTCATTAGTATATGCCCTCGTCACCAAACAAACGGAACCAACCGGCGCCGGACTCGCCGGGTGTAATCGCCGTACCCGTCGAGCTTTTCGCGCAAGAACTTTTCCTCGAACACCATTCGCGCGGCGAGAACGGAAATAGGCGCGGCAGCGAGGAACGCCGCGGCGTAGGATCCCAACCACAATGGCATGCCGATGAAAACTGCAATAGCCCCCGCGTACATGGGATGGCGCACAACGCTGTACATTCCCGCGACGACGACGGTCTGACGCCGCTCTTCCTGATACTTCACCACCGGGGCGGCGTATGGGTTCTGAAGCAAGGCGGCGGTTATGATGCACCACCCGCAGATAAAGAGCGCCATTCCGAGAGAGGCAGCCAACAATCCGGTATGGCGGAGGAGGTGAAATCGAAAGACATCGAGAGGAATGAAGATCGTCAGCCCGAACGAGGCTATCAATAGGAGCACCGTCAGGATTTTGTCCGGCAGCGGCTGTGACTTCTGAATTGCCGGCTTCATTCGCTCATTCAGTAAGTCCTCGTTCACGAGCAGAAGCGAAACAACTGTCGCCACTGTTCCCACGAAGACGACGCCGAGAAACCACCATGCCCGCGGCCAGCGCCACGTGCCGGCCGGCAATAGGAGCAGTCCGCCGAAGAGAACCATCGTCTGCGTGACGGCTTTAATCAGCTTAAACATCGCCGCCAAGCCAGGCCGCATCCTTATTGAAGAGCTCCAGCGCGGCGGCCGCGGTCCGGCGGAAAAATTTCTCCAGTGCCGGGTTCGCGGCCCGCAGCGCTTCGATCTGCCGCTCCAGCGCCGCGCGTTCGCCCACCGCCAGCGGTCCGCGCCACGCTTTGCGTCCCGCCTTCACACATCCACGCGTCGCTTGATGCACCGCGACCTGCAAGATGGATGCGGCCGGCGCGCTCGCCAGGCCCGCCGCACGCAGGCTCTCGGCCGCCGCCACCAATAATGGAACCAACACATCGCCCGCCAGAGTCATGCCCGCCAGGTAGAGCGGTTTCGACTCGCGGGAGACCTCCATCACGCGTTCCCGTGCGCCTCCAATAAGGTCCCGAATCCGCTGTATCGCCAGTGCGCCGCCCTCCGCGAGAAACTTTGATTCGCTGGTGTCGATCGGATCGAGCGATGCGCACGATGCGCCGCGCCGCTCGAGCTCTTCCAGCGCTTCGCTTCCGCGCCAGCTTCCGCACAAGACCACGGATTTTGCCGTCCAATTCACCGGCGCGGAGGCCAAGCCAGTCAAAGTGGCGGCGAGTTGCTCCTCCGGCACCCACACTAAGATCAACTTGCAAACGTCGAACGGCGCGTAATCGCGCACGGCATCGCCAGCCCGCAGCGTATTCGCAATGCGGCACGCCACGCGATACGACAACGCCGCTACCGGTCCGAGCCGTGGGGCCAACCGCGGAAGCCGCGCGACGAACGACTGGCTTACCCTACCCCCGCCCATCAGGGCTAACGACGGAGATCTCCTCATACAACCCTCGTGACCGGAGCGCTTTCAGGCGATCCCGAATTTGTGCGGCCTTCTCGAATTCGAATTTTTTGGCAGCCTCGCGCATGCGCTCTTCCAACTCGGCGAGATAGTTCTCGCGCTGCTGTCCCGTCATGTCGCCGGTTTCGTCGTCGGACTCAAGCGG
>JBDTAT010000021.1:0-4652 GCA_039924505.1 Bryobacteraceae bacterium | reverse complement strand
AAACCGAATGGCGCATCGCCTTCCTCGTTGAAGCCGGTGGCGTTCTCAAAGGCTGTGTAATAGATCCCGAAACTGGCCCGGACGCTGGTTTTACCGGGTCCTCCCAGCAGCCACCCGAGTACGCCCTTATCGGCGCTCGGCGAGTACGCCAAGCCCACTCGCGGCGCGAAATTGTTCCAGCGGTCGGCGCGATGGTCTTGGGAATTCCCGGATCTCCGGGGAATACCCAACCGGCCGGCGAACCGGGGAACACCAGCGAGTGCTCTCCGGGAACAATCGTTTCCAATTGGCCCTGTGCTTCGTACCACGGCTCGCTCGCCTCCCAGCGGAGGCCCAAGTTAACCGTCAGGTCCGATCGCGCCCGCCAGCTATCCTGCGCATAAAGCGCGAAATACTTCGACCGCGTATGTAGAGGTAGCTGGACGCCTTGCTCGAAACTGGAGGGTGCGCCAATCAGAAAGTCGGCCCAGTCGCTGCCGGTCTCCGATCCAGTGAATGAGAACACTCCGTTTCGTTGTCCAAACCCGTGGTGCGTAATCTGGTCGTAGTGAGTGTCGCCGCCGAACTTTATCGTGTGCGCGCCCTTGACGATCGAGAAGTTATCGGCAATCTGGTAAGTGTTGTCGTATTGTGCCGTCGGAGCGCCAGGCTCTCCGATAGAAAAGCTGTTGAAACTAATCGGCGGAACCCCTTCGATGGAAGGCGCCGTCACGTCGATGCCGGAAGTGTTCGCGCCGGTGACGAAGCCGAGCGAACTGAGACTCACTCCCACTCCGCCCTCGGGTGTGTTTCCGGAGTACGCGAAGCGCATGAAGTGCAGCCGGAGTTCGTTCACTTTGTTAGCCCCAAAAGTTTTTGTGTCGCCCACGTTGATCATTTGGGACCGCCCTTTGGTCCCGGAGGCGAATCCGCCGACGCTCCCACCGCCATAGGGATTGTCCAGCAGGAAGTCGTCCGCGAAGTAGTAACCGGAGATCATCCCGAACCGGCTGTTGTAATCCACCTTGATTCCGCCCTTGTCATCACGGAGCGTTTGGTTATTGGCAGCCGTGGAAAAGTACGCACCGGCGTTCGGCAGCGGAATGTACTTCAGCAGGCGCTGCGAAGGAGTTGTAATCACCGGCGCCGGTATCTGCGCGTTCGGGAAAACACAAGTCGCCGAAGTGCATCCGGGCCGGTAGTAAGGCTCGCCTTGCGTGACGCTGTAGCCGAGCTTTTGAGAGAGCTGCTGCGCCCAATACGGTCCTTGCAACGAACCGGTGAGGTGGCTCGCGAGGTCGGACAAGTTTCCGGCCCGGTCGGCGGGCGAAGGCACCGGGATGTTCCCGGTGCTGAGCCCGACAATCTGGCGCGTGCCTTGATAGTCGCCAAAGATGAACAGCTTGTCCTTAATGAGTGGGCCGCCCAGCGTTCCACCGAACTGGTTCTGGATAAACTTGCCCACCGCCGGGCTGTAGAAGTTCCGGGCGTCCAGGTCCGTGTTGCGCAGGAACTCGAACACGCTGCCGTGGACCTGGTTGGTTCCGGATTTGGTGATTGCATTGATCAGACCGCCGCTGTAGTTGCCGTACTCGGCGTCGGAGTTGTTCGTCAGAATCCGGAATTCGGCGATCGAATCCAGATTGGGCACCACAGCCGTACCCATGTAAGCGCCTTCGTTCACGTTGCCGCCGTTCACCATGAATCCGTTGGACCCTTCTCGTTGGCCGCTGACCGACAAGCTGCCCGGGTTCAAATTCCCGGAGACGTGGATCGCGTTATATTGTCCGGAGCTAACCGGCGCGACACCCGGCTGCAGAGCCAGAAGATCGGTGTAGCTTCGCCCGTTCAGCGGAACGGTTTCCATCTTGGCGGTAGTGATCACCTCGCCCATTTGCGTGCTGGTCGTGTCCACTTGCACCGGCGACGCTTCCACCAGAACGGTCTGGCTCTCGCTGCCGAGCACCAACACGACGTCGACCATGAGCGCCGTATTCACGTCGAGAACCAATCCGGTCTGCCGGTAATCTCTGAATCCCTGGTGACGGACTTCCAGGTCCCACTTGCCGACGGGAAGCGAGGGAAAGGCGTAAAAACCCTGATCGTTCGACTGGGTGGTATCTTTGATCCCGGTCTCCTCATTCACCACGGTGATACCAACCCGGGGAATCAGCGCTCCGCTCGGATCTTTGATGGTCCCGGAGATGCGTCCGGTGACGTCGGCCCACGCGCTGACGCTCCATAGGGAAAGCGGGAAAAGCGCGATGAAAGCAATTCGCCTTAAACTCGACAGCATGCACGACCTCCTCGTTCTGGCGCGTCGATGCGACCAGCCCATTGCGATGCATCAATGAAATCATCACCGCGCGTCAACGTAAAGAGCTTTATCCGGCATTGCTGGGACTTAATCGGATTTCCATCGACGCTTAAAGGCAACCTGCGGCGCGGGCGGCACTCAAGGGTCTGTTCCACGAAAAGCGGTGGCTTGCTATTGCGCAGCGCACATTCAGGTCGACGGATCGGCTAGAAGCGCTTCCAGTTCGTCCAGAGCCTTGGGCCACGCGCCACTCCGAATGGTTGCGAGGTAGGCCGGATTGGTCAGGTGTTCGTGATGCAAGTTGATTTCCGTGGACGAGCCGTCCTGGCGGAATTCGACGGTCAGAAGAGCTTCCATTTTCCCCACCGGAATCATCGGCCCTTCGTAGACCCAGGTCATGACGATGCGCCGGCCTGGTATGAATTCCCGATATTCGCCGATGACCACATGTGCGCCCTCAGGCGACGACGCTTCCAGGCGGAAGCGGCCGCCGGGGCGTGCATCGGCTTGGGCTATAGGAGCGAACCAGCGCCGGAGAAGCGCCGGGTCGGCCCAGGCTTTGAAAACGCGTTCCGGGGACGCGGCGAGACGGCGGGTGACACGGACCGACTCGGATTCGGCTGCACTCATTTGCATCCTCCTCAATTTAACAAGCCGACGGCTGCCGCGCGAGGCTGGCCGTTTTCATTCGCGGCGCCGGGCGCGCCGATTCTGAGCGGGTTATCCCGATACGCTCTCGGACTACAGCCGGCGATTTTCCGGAACACCCTGGCAAAATAGGCGGGATCTGAAAATCCCAGGTTTTCGGACACTTCCGCCACACTCGCCAGAGGCTCCAGCAACATCTGTTCAGCCGCAGCGATCCGGCGCGTCATCAGGTAGCGCTCCAGCGTCAAGGCCGTCGATTTCTTGAACATGCGGCTGAGATAATCCGCGGAGACGCCCACTGCGGCTGCCAGGCTTCCGACCGACATGTTTTGCGCCGCGATCGGGTTTTTCAGGCTTTGCTCAATCAAGCCGGAGGCGCGGTCGATGAGCATTCGCGGCCGGCCGGCGTAGAGCGTTCGCACGCGGTCAATCGCGGATTGCGCGCCCCGGGTGAATTTGTCCTGCAATTCAAATGTGTTGCCGGCCGCGTTGAGCCCACCCTGTGCGGGCACCCCGCCGGGCTCGCCGATTCCGGCGCCCATTTCGCGAGCGGTGTACTCGATGGCATCGAGAGCGTAAATAAACAGATACCGCTGGGTGCCGATTTGCTCAACGCAACCACTGGCCTGGCGGCTGACGAGGCGCGGCAGATCGAGCGCCCGCATGCGCGCGTCGGCGAAGCGCCGGTCGGCAATGGCGCGGCAAATGGCGTGGACGGAAGCGGACACCTCCTCCGTCATTTCAGAGGGTGGTGTGTAGATTGCAATGCGCGCCAGCGAACTGGCCAGGGCCATGCAGGCTTCGTGGTAGGAATCGGCCAACTCGCGCCAGTCGTCTTTCGCGCAGCCAACGCCAACCCGGGCAGCGAGCGGCGAGCGCGAAGCGCAAAGGGTGCGGCGCGCGCTGCTATCCGGGGAAGGAACCACTTCGCGCCGCGCTCCGTTTTGCGCGTTTTCCTTGGAGGACACGGTCTGGAGGATCTTAGCGGCCAATGTTTGGGCATCCACACCGGGAGTTCCGCGCGCGCGGCGGTCGCGGAAGAACACGCAGATGCCATGGCCGCGCAAGTACGTCGGGCAAATATTTGGAAGGCCGCTGCATAACTCCTCGACGGCCTGCGCCGCAACCGTCCACTGGACATCCACGCGGGCGCCGGTTTCCGGGCATCCGCCCGTCTCCAATGCAACGACGAGCATCCGGTTCGGGTATTGTTTAAATCCAATTCGATCCATCAGATCGCGCAATTCGCGGCTGTCCGGCGCCTGCCCTTCCAGCAGCATCAGCGCGAACTCCTTGCGTTGCACTTGCAGCTCATGCGCCTTCTTCTGGTGCTGGCGGAGCGCATCGGAGAGCCGCTTCCAACTGACGGCCAGGTATTCGGCAAAGACCTCGAGAATCTGGATGGTCTTCTCGATTTCAGCGCCGGAAACCACCGGCACGCGGAAATATGCCTTCTCGAGCTCGACCAGATCTATGTAGGTGAGCGCCGCGGTCTGTTGGCGGATTTGCACAAACTGTTCCATGTCCGGAGGCTCGCGCAGAACCTGGCCGGTAAAGAGGGTAGCGATGTGCCGTCCTTCACAGATCACGGGGACCGCGATGTCCACCAGCCCGGCGTGACACCGGTACACCTCTGCGTTGCCGGTCTTGCGGACACGAAGCTCGGCGGCTCTATCGGAGACGGCGCAGGATTCGGCCTCGTGCCGGC
>JBDTAT010000020.1:0-2968 GCA_039924505.1 Bryobacteraceae bacterium | reverse complement strand
TCGGTGAAGGGGACCGATTGATCCTTGTCGCCGTGAATCAGCAGGAATGGGGGCGCGCTTTTCGATACGTGGGTGATGGGCGAGGCTTGGTCGAGCGCGGCCTGTTCGCCGATGCGGGCGACGAGCGGGTCGAGCAGGGCGTGGGTATGCACGGAGAGAGGCTTGCCGCGAAAATCGCTGGGGCCGAAGAGAGTGACGACGGCTTGGACGCGCGCGCTTTGGCGATCGACAGGGTCGGTGGCGGACTGGTTGCCGGGCGTGTTGAGGAGGCCGGCCATGTTGCTGAGATAACCGCCGGCCGAGCCGCCGACGAGCGCGATTTTGTTGGGATCGGCGCGCCATTCGGCGGCGTGATAGCGGAGATAGCGGACGGCGCGTTCGACGTCGTCGACCATGGCGGGATAGGGGAACTTGGGGGCGAGACGGTAATTGATGGAGAAGACGGCGTACCCGGCGGGGGCGAGGAAATCGGCGCAATAGGCTTCGCTGCCATTCTTGCTGTTGCCGGCGATGTAGCCGCCGCCATGAATGACGATGGCGATGGGGTGGGGAGCGGGGCCCGAGGGCGCGTAGTAATCCATGGTGAGGGTTTCGCCACCGGCGTGGCCGTAGACGAGGCCGTCTGCGGTGGGCGTGCGGGTGGGCGCGGCGGCGGTGAGGAGAGCTGAGGCGAGGAAGATGGAGAAGATGCGCGGGAGCATACGGAACATCTTATCGGAGATGGACATGGGAGGGTGGTTTGACGCGCGGTGATAGGATGGTCGAACATGCGAAGAATTACTGTGGCGGGAATTCTTTTGTGCGCGGCGGCGCTGAGCGCGCAGACCTACAAACCAACCTGGGAATCGGTGGATAGCCGGCCGATACCCTTGTGGTTTACCGACGCGAAGTTTGGCATCTTCATCCATTGGGGCGTCTATTCCGTGCCCGCCTACGCGCCGGTGATCCCCGGCCATCTGGCGTACGCGGAATGGTATTGGCATGCCATCACGGAAGGACGGAAATCGAGCAAGAATCCGGTAGACGCAGGATCGTGGGAATATCACAAGCGCAGATACGGCGCGGATTATCCGTATCAGAATTTCGCTCAACAGTTCCACGCCGAGCTGTTCGATCCGGCGCATTGGGCCGACGTCTTTGAGCGCTCCGGCGCCAAGTACGTTGTACTGACGTCGAAACATCACGAAGGATTCGCGTTGTGGCCGAGCAAGGAGGCCTCCAGAGACTGGGGGCTGCCTTGGAATGCGGTGGAGACCGGTCCGAAGCGCGACCTGCTGGGCGATCTGACGACGGCCGTCCGGGCCAAGGGATTGAAGATGGGCGTCTACTATTCGCTGTACGAGTGGTACAACCCGCTGTATCTGTCCGACAAGCCGCGGTATGTGGCTGAGCACATGACGCCGCAATTCAAGGACCTGGTGACGCACTACAAACCGTCGATTATTTTTAGCGACGGTGAATGGGACCTGCCGTCCTCGGAGTGGCACAGCGCGGAACTGCTGGCATGGCTCTACAACGAATCGCCGGTGAAAGATGAAGTAGTGGTGGACGACCGGTGGGGCAAGGACACGCGGCACAAGCACGGCGGCTACTGGACCACGGAATACACCGCCGGCATGTCCGGCATGAATCACGCATGGGAAGAAAGCCGCGGCATCGGCTTCTCCTACGGGTACAACCGCGCCGAGCGGCTGGACGATTACCACAGCGGGCGCGAGCTGGTGATTATGCTGGCGGATCTGGTGAGCCGCGGTGGAAACCTGCTGCTGGACATCGGCCCCAAAGCGGACGGCACGATACCAGTGGTGATGGTAGAGCGGCTGCTGCAGATTGGCGCGTGGCTGAAGGTGAACGGCGATGCGATATACGGAACGAAGCCGTGGAAAGTCACGCGGCAATGGAGCGCCGGCGAGGTTCCGGCGGTCAGCTACAACAAGGAGTTCGAGGCGGCGTATGACGTGACGAAACTCACGGAGAAGCCGGCCGCGGGCAAAGCGGGCATCGAGGCATTTTTTACGGCGAAGGGCGACGATGTCTACGCGATTCTGCCGCGGTGGCCGGGGCGGCAATTCACTGTGAAAGAGATGGACGGGGCCACGGTGAAGTCGGTCCGACTGTTGGGATCCGACACGCCGCTGAAGTTCAGTGCGCAAGGGAATACGGTGGTGGTGGAACTGCCGGAAGTGCCGGAGAATCTGATGGGGCAGCCGGCGTGGGTGCTTAAGCTGACGCGGTGAGAACAGGTTGGTGGGCGGTCGCGGGATCGAACCGCGGACCTCCTGCTTGTAAGGCAGGCGCTCTAACCGGCTGAGCTAACCGCCCACTTGGCGGCACTCCTCTATTCTATGCTGAAGCGATGAACAAACTTATCGTGCTGGCGCTGGTGGGGTTGACGCCGCTTGCGGCGGTTGACAGCGGATGGACCGCGCTGTTCAACGGCCGCGATTTGACGGGTTGGAAGGCGAGCGAGAACGCGGGAACGTTTTCGGTTCGCGATGGGGCGATCGTGTCGCACGGCGCGCGCAGCCATTGCTTCTACGTGGGACCGTTTCACGATCACAACTTCCGGAATTTCGAGTTGCAGGTGGACATTAGGACGCTGGCGGGATCGAACGGCGGCGTGTTCATCGACACGGCGTACCAGGAATCGGGTTGGCCCGGCAAGGGGTTTGAAGTTCAGGTGAACAACACGTATAAAGGCGACCACCGGCGGACGGGGAGCTTGTACGAGGTGAAGGACAACTCAAGCGAAGTGGCAAAGGACAATGAGTGGTTCACCGAGGATACTTCCCGAGGGACCTCCTGGCTGCGTGCCCGGCAATTGTCAAATACCAGAGATCTTCGATCTCTTATTGCTTTGGCGATTCTCGCCTGCGCGCTTCCCATTTCGGTGCAGGCCGACCTGAATGAAAACACAATTCTACAGACCGGTTCGGCCCTGAACTTGGGGATCCATGGCCAAAAATTG
>JBDTAT010000019.1:0-3804 GCA_039924505.1 Bryobacteraceae bacterium | reverse complement strand
GCGCCGATTACGATGGCGCCAGCGGCATGTTGGTAGTGGATTACCGTTTGAGCCGCGACACGGCGGCGCCGGCCGCGGTTCCCGAAATCTTCGTCTTTGGTCCCGGCGGCTTCGAGCGGCCCATGACCGTAAAGAAAATTGCCGAGGGCGCCTACCGCGGCCAGGCGCCGATCGGCGCGCGCGAGGGCTTATTCCGCATTCGTCCGCTCGAAGATTCGCGCGTGTTTCCCGAAGTCGGATTCTACCGCCAGGAGCAGGAATTGAGCGACTACGGCTCGAACGATCTGCTGCTGCGCCAGGTCTCCAACTTCACCGCTGGCCGCTTCAACCCCGCTCCCCGCGGCGTCTTCGATCCCGCCGGCCGCTCCATCGCGTCAACACTTCCACTGTGGCCCGGCCTGGTCGCATTTGCCGTGCTGCTGAATTTGCTCGAGCTGGTGCTGCGAAAGTGGAAGGGCATCCTCCAACGCTGGCGCCAGTAACCGTATTCCGCACCGCTCCAGCACCCGCCATCCGCTCCAAGCAAGCAACCGCTCTTCCGCGCCACAATCGTAACCACGTTCGCTCCACAACCGCAACCAACCTCCGATCCATCCCAATGGCCGCTTTCCGAGCCGTGACCGTAAGGGAGCGGTACGAACAGTCACTCCCTGAAAAACACCACTGACACTTCGACACCGCCGCCATAAACGTCGTCTTTCCCGCTAACCCTACATGCCCAACTTCTGACGCGCGTAGCGCAGGCAGGCGCGAACGTTCTCCGCTTCCACCGCCACTTGCTCGTCGTGCGAAAGCTGGCTGATGCGCGGCAATGGTTTCCCCGGCTGTGCTTCCTTTTGCACCAGGCGTAACGTGCGCGCCAGGAATAGTCCGCTGCGGTCCGGGAAGGTCGCCCAATACCCATCGGTGAAGCACGGCACCTTCAGCGGATCGCGCGTGATCATTTCCAGGTTGAAGTTTGTCTTCGGACGCGCCTGGTGTACCAGCGACATCATCCGGGCCAGATCCAGAAATCCCTCGCCCAATCGCATCTCGGAAAGCAGGAATCCGTCCCCGTATCCCTCCACGCCCATGTCTTTCACATGCGTCGTCACGGCGTAGGGCGCCAGTTGTTCGGCCACGTCCATCGGATCGTCCAGCAGCGCAATGTTGTTGCCGAAGTCCATGCACGCGCCGAAATACTCGCTCGAATAACTCTTCATCAACCCGGTGATCTGCTCCAGCGTCCAGTCTTTATGATTCTCCAGCGCTAGCGGAATTTTATATTTCTCGCAAATCGGTATGGCCGCCTTCAGCGCCGCTTTTGCGTGTTCGGCAAAAAGCCGGTAATCGGCCAGCGTCGAAAAATCCTCGTAGCGCCGTCCCCCGGCATTGGCGCGCACGCACAAAGCTCCCGCGCTTTTGGCATTCTGCACGGTGCGTTCAAATAGCGACGTATCCGCGCCCCGCGGCAGTCCGATAATCGCCTCGACGTACATGTTGTGCTCTTCGGCGCGCGCGCGAATCCTCGCCATGTCGCCGTTAAGCTGCGACTGTATTCCCGCCGCGCCCAGTGAGTGGCAATGTTCCAAAAATTCGTACGTATCGTGGAACCGCCGCGCCGTCATATAAGACGTCGTCGCGATCCCCATCTTGGAGCGCGGCTCGTCCGCGCGCAATCCTGGTGCCAATGATCCCAGCACCAGCGGCGCCGCGGCGTTATAAAAAAAGTCCCGTCTGGTCACGTTCACTGGACCTCTTTCACTTCACAAGCGCGAAGCCGTACAGTGTATCCCCCGCGCCCACCACCACGTATTGCCGTCCGTCCAATTCGTACGTCATGGGTCCATTGCTCAGCGGAGCGGCCAAACCGAAATGCCACAGAATATTTCCGGTCTCCGGATTGAACGCAACCAGATTTCCCGAAGGGTCGCCGCTAAATAGCAACTTGCCCGCCGTGGTCAGGATTCCGCCGCCCGATCCGAACCCCGCGTTGCCGTGATACACGTGGCTCCAACGAAGTTTTCCGGTTTGATAATCGATCGCCTCCAACACGTGTTCCGACCACAACCCGCGGCCCGACCCGCCATAGCCTTCCGGCTTTTCATCCGTCTCCGTTAAATACGCCAGACTGTACCCTCGCGTCGCATTCACGTAGAAGAGACCCGTCACCGGATCGAAGCTCGGCGGAAACCAATTCGTTCCCCCGCTCGGAGGAGTGTTGAGCAGTGCGCCAGCCACCTTCGGTTCCTTCGCTTCATTCGGAATCGGCTGGCCTTTCGCGTCCACGCCCTTGGACCAATCGGCGCCCACGAACGGTTCGGAAACCAGATTTTTTCCGGTCTCCCGGTCCAACACAAAAAAGTAGCCGTTCCGCGCCGCCTGCGCCAGCATCTTGCGCGGTTTTCCGTGGAAGACGCCGTCGAACAATACCGGTGTTTCCACATCGTCCCAATCGTGCGTATCGTGCGGCGAAGCCTGGAAGTACCACACCAGTTTCCCCGTATCCGGATTCAATGCCACAATCGAACACGTCCACAAATTACTCCCCTTGCGTCCTTGCGCCGCGTACACCGGATTCGGATTTCCGGTTCCCCAGTACAGCAGGTTCAGTTCTGGATCGTAGGTGCCGGGCATCCACGTCATGCCGCCGCCATGCTCCATCGCGCCCTTGTTGGGCCACGTCTCGGCGCCCGGTTCGCCCGGCCGCGGCTCCGTATTCCAACGCCATTGCAGGTCGCCCGTCTCCGGATCGCGAGCCTCCAGATAGCCCGGCACGTCCATTGCATCTCCGCCCACTCCCACCAGGATGTGATTGCCCACCACCATCGGCGCCATCGTCGTGAAGTACTGCAGCTTCGAATCGGCGACGTGCTTTCTCCAGCGCTCTTTTCCGTCTTTCGCATCAAGCGAAATGAACCAGCCGTCCGGCCCCATGAAGTACAGCCAGTTGCCGTACATGCCGACACCGCGCTGGCCTATCAGATGCCCCCCATGATCCTGCCACGCGTAATGCCATAGCTCCGCGCCGGTGCGCGCGTCCACCGCCCACAGGTGATCCGGAACCGTGAAATACAGAACTCCGTTCACCTCCAGCGGGGTCGACTTGATCTGCGCGTTCCCCACTCCCCGCTCCGCGCCCACGTTCGTCCGGTACATCCACGCCATCGCCAGCCGGCCGACGCTGGGTGCATTGATCTGTGTCAGCGGGCTATAGCGCCGTCCGGAATAATCGCCGTTATAGGTCGGCCACGTGTCCGTCGGCGCCTTCAATAGCGCCGCCGGATTCAGCATCTGCGCCGCGAGCACTCCGGGCAGCGCCATCGCGATCGAAATCGAAAATCCTCGAAGTTTCATTTCAGTGTTACCAGGTAAGCCAGCAAATTGTGCATATCGGCATCCGTGTATTTCGCCAGCAGCTCGCGGTGCGCTGCCAGCGGATCCTCCACCTCTACCTTCATCCGGGGTGTGCGCGCCCAGGAATGATACACGCCGGAGGAATCGTACATCGAAACGTTGAAATCGTCCACCCGTTTCAATGTTCCCGAAATAGACTGCCCTGATGGCAGCGTTACGGTGACGTGCGTGGCCACTGCCGCCCGCGGTGCGCCCGGCGTATACCGGAACGCGGATCCCGGGTAGAGGAAGGCCGCTTGCAAATCCGCCGGCGCAAACTTGCTCGCAACGTGAGCCAGATCTCCGGTTGGCGAATGGCAGGCGTTGCACCCGCCCGCGCCGTTAAAATACGCCTCGCCTGCTTTGGCATCTCCGATGACTATATTTTGCACTTGATACAAGCCGCGATTGGCGGCCAGTTCAATGCGC
>JBDTAT010000018.1:0-2826 GCA_039924505.1 Bryobacteraceae bacterium | reverse complement strand
GGCCAACTTCAAGGACGTCTGCGAACGGCTGTCGATCACGAATCCGCTGCCTGCCACGGGTGGCCAAGCGGCGGAGACGCTCGATGCCGCCATCGCCCGCGCCATCCGGATGCTCGCGCGGCCCCAGCGGGCCATCACGCTATCCGACTACGAAACGCTGACGCTCGAAACGCCGGGCGCCGATGTTGCCCGCGTCACGGCGTGGGCCGATCATCATCCCAGCTTCCCCTGCTTTGAAGCGCAGGGCGTCGTCACCGTGGTGGTGCTGCCCAACATGCCGGGGCCGACGGCGCCCATGCCCAGCCCGAATTTGATCCGCGGCGTGGCTGCGTATTTGAACCGCCGCCGCATCGCCGGAACACGCATCGAAGTGACGGGACCGGCTTACCGCACTGTGACCGTCCAGGCTCGGATTCAATCGACCGCCGGCGCGAATAAGACCGCAGTGCAGCAGAGAATCGTGGATGCGCTGAACGCATTTCTCGATCCACTTACCGGCGGCCCCGCCGGGACGGGCTGGCCTTTCGGCCGCGCGGTTTTTCGCACGGAGATGCTGCAAACGATCGATCAGGTTCCGGGCGTGGATTACGTCACCAGCCTGGCGCTGTTTGTTGACGGATGCCTGTGCGATCCGCAGTGCGGCAACGTGTGCCTGTCGCCGACCGAGCTGGTGGCGGCGGGCGCGCACCAAATCGAGGTGCTCTGACAATGAAGACTTCGGCGATGAAAGTGCCTGAAATCGAACAACGCGATTTGCAGCGGACCCGCTATTGGCAGGGGCAGATGTTGCGGGCGGGAGATTTCCGCAGCCAGCTTCGCAGTGAAGCGCAACTCCGCTGGTGGCATAACCGCGCGCTCCACAACGCGTATGGAGTGGCGCTCGGATTCGAGGCTATCAGACCTCCTAAAAAGGGGCCCTTTACCGCGGTCCATGTGGAACCCGGAGCCGCGTACGATTGCTACGGGCGCGCGCTGATCCTGATGAGTCCGCGCGAAATTCCGCTGCCGGACGCGAGCCTGCCGGGCGAGTCCTTCACCCTGGTGGCGCGCTATCGCGAGACGGCCGGGTTTCCCGATCCCCGTCAGACCAGCGGCGTCTGTTTCACCTGCTGCGAAGGGTCGCCGGACCGGGAGACGCCCGAATTTTTCTGGAAGGCGACGCCGATGCTGCGCGTCGAGGACGGTGTTCCGCTCGGACGTTTATTGAGAGGACGAGGCGCACTGAAGAACACATTTCGTCTCGACCCTCAATTCATACCGCTAACACCACGGCCCTTGTCGCGGCCGTATCTGGCCGAGGGATCGACGATACCGGACAGCACGGCCTGGAGTCCCTGGCAGTTGGACTTGGACAACGAGCAGACGTTGGGAATACAAACCGTAGTGGATACATCTTCGGCGGGCTTTACCCGCGTGCCCTGCTATTTCGCGACGCTCGACGGGCTGGACGCGGTTGCCATTGCGGAGATCGTACTGAACACGCCGTTGATCGCTCACATCCAGAATGCCACCGCCAGCAGTTTCCTGTTCCGGCTGCTGCTGCCGCCGGTCGCGACGATCGCGACGTTGGCCGCGATCGGGCATCCCTTCAAGGCCATTCCGTACTACGTACGCTGGCTAGGTTGCCAGTCCGCGACGGATGCAGATTTATGTTTGACGGGCGCGGTGGAGAAGCCCTGTTGTGGATAGGTATTCGAGCGCAAAATCCGGGAAGTATCGGGTAACCGCTTGCTTACGCGTGCGTCTCGGCTTGGACCTTCCCAGCCGTGACCGTAAGGGAGCGGTTGCCGATCGAAAGAGAACATCCGCTTGTTTACGCGCACGTCGCGGATTAAACCTTCCCAGCCGTGACCGTAAGGGAGTGCCCCATGGCCCTGCGGGCCACCAAAAGCGATGAAGACGCGGCGGGCCGGTCCCGTGAAATTGATAATTTGGACCGCGTCTTCTACGGGAGCGGTTGCCGATCGAAAGAAAACTGGCTGGTAACAAGGAGAAAACAGTATGGCGATTCTCGGCGCAACACAGTTTCTGGAGCGGCTGCAATTCTTCAGCGGTCAGCGGCTGCTGGCATCGGATCTGCAGTCGCTGGAGGCCTTCAATCGTGAAATGCGCTGGCTCCACAACCAGAGTCTTCACCAACCGGGTGTGGGCAGCGGCTATGGGGTGTCGGGTAACAAAGGAGACCGGAAGGTGACCATCAGCCCGGGCTATGCCATCGACGCTTGCGGCCGCGAAATCGTGCTTACCGAAACCGATATCGAGCCCGTTCCTCCGGCCGCCGACGACGGCAGTGGCAATCCGGTCTTTTACGATCTGGCCGTCTCCTATCCGGAGGACGCCGACCTGACTCCATCGGAAACGCGCGACGGAATTTGTCTTCCAGTGGGGGTCGTGCGCCTGCGCGAAGCGCCAAATTTCTGCTGGCTGGAGCTCGGGGCCGACTTTCAGCCCAAGGATCCGATGCTGAAGCTGGAGCTGCAGAGCAGCATGCGAATTTTGCTGGCGCGCGCCGAAATCAAGAATTGCCAGTTGAACCAGCCGCTTTCGGTCTCGCAACGCCGCAACGCGCGGCCGGCATCGCAGCCCCACATTGCCTGCGGAAGCACCGATCCCGCGGCCGGTGGTTGGACGGCCATTCCGGCGGGACTCGCCGGCGCTCTGTCTTTTTTGGGACTGGAAATCGACGTCGATACGTCGGCTGCGCGTTTCCAGATTACGCCCAGCTACAGCGCACGGATCGGCGGTGAGCGGGTCTTCCCAAAAACCGGGTTTGGAAGTTTCACGCCGGAATCGCCGTACGTGATCGATGGATACGTGAACATCGTC
>JBDTAT010000017.1:0-4897 GCA_039924505.1 Bryobacteraceae bacterium | reverse complement strand
GGCGCTGGCTCAAAACTTTGCACAGCACGACGCCTACGAAATCCTCACACCCATCGGCCTCGTACCGCACCCGCTCATCGGTTCCGTGTGGGCCGCCAACCCTAGTGGCAAACCGTCAAAGTCATTGGCAAAGGTGATCTCACGCACCCCCAGCACGACAACATTTGAGGTAAGCCTAAATTCGGGCCGCCCTCATCAAATCAGAATCCATCTGGCATCCATCGGCCATCCCCTGGTAGGCGATCCGCTGTACGGCTTAACCGGCCAGCCCCTTGAAAATCTCCCCGGCCTCCCCGGCGATGGAGGATATTTCCTGCACGCCCAATATCTGAAATTCCACCACCCCATCGCCGGAGAACAAATCAATCTTGAGGCAGCTTTGCCGTCCGGATTCTCATTGCATCAGTAGGTTCACGGCGGGAATCAAATCAGGGTGGCCGTTGAAACCTGCGCGATCCCGCCATTCCGAATCCTATCCGCACCTTCCCGGAACCTGACTTCTTGACCGCGTCATGCCTCCGACTTTGTACAAGTAGCGCGTCACCATCCCCAAATTCCTAGAAGCCGGTCTCGCGACGATCCGTTGGAAGCGCTAATCATAAAAATAAGCGGAACGTCCTAGTGGCGTGCGCAGGACAACCTTGATCCTTTAATTGGCTGGGCCATCACAAGCGTCATAAGGATAGACGCTTGTTGCAAACACATTTCGGCCTTTGTTCGGGGTGATACCCGAGATGGTACTTCACAAAGGAGGCCGTGAACGGGACTCCGTGCTCTTGTCTTCTGGCGGCTCTGATCTCGTAACAGCAGTTGGATCGGCAAAGTTGTCCAAAGGTACGCCGGACTCCCCATGGTCAGCCGAGCCGCGCCTGCAGACGAGAATTCCTCCCTTGGTCAGTGATCCGTCCTTTTCAAGCAAGGCCCATCGGGCGACGGCGCCCCCCATGAAGCTGACGCCATCTCCAGAGAACATCGTTCGCCAGAGACTGCGAACGATGCGGTTGTGACCGCCGCTTGCCACGACCGCACAGTGGAGGTAGATAGCCTTCATGGCGTGGATTGCTTCGGCACGCAAAAGCCTCGCCAGAACCGAAAGACCGGATTTATCGTCGATGCTGTTCCATTGCTTGTTGAGATCGGAGAGGCGTTGGTCGGCCCGCGTCAGCGGGTCGGAAACGGGCTGCAGATCCCGGCGCAGGCCGGAGATTTCGGCCGTGAGCGTGTCGACGTCAGCCTGGTTCTTGGCAGTCACGGCCTGATCGAGCTTGGCGTCGAGTTGAACGAGCGCGCTGACCGACGGCGCGATCGCCTGCCATGCCCGTGCTTTCACCTCCTCGACCTCGCGAATGGCCTTCTGCAACGATTTGTCCTTGGCAGGCTCCGGAATGATCAGGTCCGAAAGGAAGACTTTCTCGGCACCGGCCGCCTTCAGCCGCGCCCCGACTGCGATCTCGAGCGCCAGAGGATCGACTTTGGTTTCAGTGCCGTGCAGGGCGACGTCCTGGCGAAAAAGGCTTACCAGGCCAAGGCCAGCCCCCACGACAGCATTGAGAGAGCTCAAAGCTGCCACGGACGCGGAAGCGACAGGCGCGATCATGGAAAAGGACCGAACGGCGTCTTGCGGAACAGCTGCAACGGCTGCCCTTCGCTCCTGTAACGCACCCGCGTTGTCCGCCAGGCCCTTGTATTCGATAACAAGCGCTTCGAGCTCAACCGTCGCGGCGCGAAGATTGGCCAGGTCATTCAGCACGGTCGTGTCGAGGACGACGACCGTCTTCCCCTGGATCTCTCGTTGCACTTCGTCTGCAATCTGCTGCGCGATGTGGTCTGCGCTCTCGTAGCTTAACCTCCCGGGCTCGAACATCATCTTGTCGTCGAGCGTCGTCGTGCCGGTGAGCCCGGCTGCTGAATTCTGCGATGTAGCGGAGTCCCCAGCCATTGTTTTCTCTTTCTACTGCGGCTGTATCGTGCAGGGCAGGTTGTATTTCTTCTGGATCGTGCAGATATCGTCCTGCAGCTTCAGGAGCGTGTCCTGTTTTGTGAGGGCTGTTGCCGGATCGGCGTTCGTTTGCGCCTTTTGGATTGCCGCTGTCCGCGCGTCAAGGACGCCTCCGGCGGCGCCGCTCAGGGCATCGATTGTGCCGGCATCAAGGGAGCCCGTCGTTCCCAGTGTGAACGTCTTCAGCGCTCCCGTTGCCTCGGTGAAGCCGAGGTTATAGGTGAGTGACTTGCTGTGACGCTGCGCGGGGAGGGAGATGACGGTGCCGAGCTGGGCGACCGGGAAGGTTCCGCTGCCGATTGATTTTGTCTTCTCACCGAATTTCGCTTTCATCTGGGCCGGGATTCGATAGCGAAAACTGCGGTCACCGGTTGTGACGTCGGTGATCTTGTTGAATAGCTGGCTCGCAAGGACGGTCTGATAATCCAGAGTCAGGTGATAGTCCTTTACCCCTTCCGGCGCCGTACTGCAGCCGATCGTTGCGAACTGGTCTGCCGGAACCTTCGCAGTAGCACCTGCCGCAACGAAGGGCAGCGGTTTAACACCGGGTGGAACTTCGACGTTCTGGATGCAGATACCGGCCTTGGGATCGACGATCAGTATAGAGAGATCAACCGGCACGCTCGCACCCTTTCTGACGGCACGGGTATCGAGAGCGCCGTCCCATACGATAGTTGTCTTGGTGCCGATGAATAGGGGGATCAGCTGGGTGCCAATCTCCGTCTCGATCCTCGCTATAAGGGGCACCGCATCCAGCGCGGTGCCTGTTCCGCGAAGAAGCGTAGCGCGTGTATCTGCCAGGGGGATAATCTTGATGGTGTACGCGTCGATGGCATCCTCGACGAGGTCCTTGTCTTGGGGAAGTTTGGCGCGGTCTTCCTTGGCAATGGTGCAGTAGTTTGTAATCAGGGTGTTCGCCCATTCAGGCTTCGCCGTCAGTTTTGTGTTCAGCTCCTGAATGAACCAATCGTCGGCGGCATCTTCTCCGGAACCCGGGATAACGTCAGAACAGTTCTTTTTGGCCAATTTATTCGCAGCCAAAGCCTTGTTTGACCCGAAAGCGGTCTTCGAAGCGACCGAGGCCGCAAGCTTGATGCCCGACACGATAATGTCGCCGGTCCGGTTGGTCACCGTGCTGGAAGCGCCGGACAGCAGGCCCGCGTCGTTCCAGGTCATCGTGAGGCTTTGGTCGACGGCACCGCCTTTTGAGAACTTCACGAGAAACACTTCCTCGGGGTCGGGCTCTCCGTAAGTGGTGAACGTCGCGCCGTCTTCGACGGCGTATTCGGTGCTGCCTTTGCTACAGGCCTGATCCTCGCAGACGGGCTTGGTATCGGGTGCAAACACGGCGGCGTAGACGGCGTACGGCGCGCCTTTCTTTGTTGTCTTGTCGATCTTCAGGTGCACCTGAATCACGGTGTTGGGCAGGGCGTAGATGACGCCCTCGGCCGGCGTGCTGCCGCCCGACGGAACCGGAACGACAACAATTTTGGCGCAACCGCCCAGCAGAAGCGAAAGCGCGGAACAAATTACCAAGCAACGTCGCATTTTAGGAATCTCCTTTGTCACAGCACTAAACAATAGGCGTCCTGCACGACATTGCTGTCGAGGACGCGATAGCCCATCCACCAACAACCCTGATCGAAACGAGTTTTGCCCTGGCAGTCCTGAATGTGCACCGCCCGCTTCACATCGTCATAGCCGAAGGCGAGAACGCAGTGACCTATTCCCGGCAGGGCGAACGCATTAGGATCAGTCCAGGAGTTGTCGCCATCGAGAAATCCGTTAGGGTAGGGCACAGGCAATCGGAAAGCGATGAGCACCGGCTGGTTCAGGCGGATCTGTTCCCGCACCCAGGCAGCCCGTGAAGGCCCGTCGAATTCCCGGTAACGCACCCGCAGATTCACTCTCCCCAAAACCCGGGACACGGCATCAGCGACGGCTTCGGGCGAAGGCGTCACGCGCGCACCGGCATCGGTGAATAGGACATTGTGGAGATCCTGCCGGCACACGCCGTTGTTGGTCGCCGTGGCCAGCCCGTCTTCTAAAAGCAGAAACCCATTGGTGTCCGCGCCCAGATTGTCGAACCGGGTGACATGGTAATGAAACATCGGCGAAAGGGCCGTGGTCGACGCGCTCATGGTCTCCATCGCTGCGCCGATTGCGCAGGAGACGCAGCAGGGCAGGTCCAGTTCATTCGCCAGCGTCTTGGGAAGATATGGGAGTTCGTGCGTCCCGATTCCCGCGGATACATCCGCCGCGAGCGCGAGGGCGGCCGACGGCGAAATATTCGGCGCAATGGTGCGCAGAGCCAGTCCTGGGGTTACGGGCATGGACGACATCTACTCCTCGTTTACTAAAGCGGAAAATCGGCGCCCGGGGGGACACGGAATGATGAGTATATTCGATCCACACTCAGCACGGATTCTGAATATTCAACGTGTTCGCACATTGGTCAATATCTCTTAGGCCGTCTTGAACGCGCGGTGTCCATCGCTGCTCACTTTCCTTTATCACTTCCCTCAGGTCCGCCGCTGAATCCAGAAGTTGACCCGAAACGGCGTTCTGGGAAGATTACTCCCGACAAGTGGGCTTGTGGTCCCTAGCCGGCAGAGCGTCACATTGACGCATACCGCCCCACACGTAGATTGGCCAGCAGCGGAATCTATCCGCAGGCAGACTTTGCGAAAATAAACCGCCGGTAACGGCGTGGTGTTTGGCAGCCACTTCGGCGCTAATCCAAACGTAGGGTTCAAACTGACCCACTACCCTCGAGCCAGCCCGCAAAGGGCGCACGGGGCACCCGCATTACAATCCAGTAAGCCGCCCGCGCGCTCCGTTTTGCGGGCTGTTTACTTCGGAAGATGAAGGCTCTTTAATTTTGAAACTCTATCGGGA
>JBDTAT010000016.1:0-3656 GCA_039924505.1 Bryobacteraceae bacterium | reverse complement strand
AATCGCTGCGGATAACCCAGGAACAGGCCTCGCAGCGCTATCCCAGCCGCCAGCTGCTCCGCGCCGTGGCCACCGGGCGGCAGAAGATGCCCGACGACCCGATTCTGCGGGCGGCGGTGGAGCGGTATCTTCTCAGATTCAAAGTGAAGAAAGGGGGCGAAAACGTCCCGAAGAATTACGAAATTGAGCCTGCGGTCACTCTTAAACAGGTATTGAAGGAAGATCAAATGGCGACCCTGAGCAAAGGGACGGTCGCGCAGAAGCGTGAGTTTCTGACGTCGCTACCGGCAGGCCAAGTGGACGATTTCGTGGTGGCGCTGCAGCAGCAGCCGCGCTACCGCGGCCAGTTGTTCAATCTGGCGCCGGTGGCGCTGCAGCGGAAGATTCTGATGGTGGCATCGCCTGAGCAGGCGATCGCCTACGACCTGGCGGTGGGCAAGCTGGATCGCGCCATTTACAGCAACCGGCAGTTGCAGGAAGAGTTGACCGATTTCTGGTACAACCATTTCAACGTCTACCTGAACAAAGGCTCGGACCGGTATCTGGTTCCCGCCTACGAGCGGGATGCCATTCGGCCGTACGTGCTGGGGCATTTCCGCGACATGCTGGAGGCCACGGCCAAGAGTCCGGCGATGCTGTTTTATCTGGATAACTGGCAATCGGTGGCGGCGCGTCCGGCCAATCCGAAACGCAAACAGCCGAAGCGCGGGCTGAACGAGAACTACGGGCGGGAGTTGATGGAGTTGCACACGCTGGGCGTCGATGGCGGGTACACGCAAAAGGATGTGATCGAGGTGGCCCGCTGTTTTACGGGCTGGACGATCCGCGACGTGCGCCATGGCGGCGGCTTCTACTTCAACGATAAAGTACACGATAAAGGCGCGAAAGTCGTTTTAGGAATCGCCATTCCGGCCGGCGGCGGCGTGGAGGATGGCGAAAAGGTGCTCGATATTCTGGCGCATAGTCCCGCCACGGCGAAATTCATCTCCACCAAGCTCGCGCAGCGCTTTGTGGCCGATAATCCGCCGCCGGTTCTGGTGGCGCGCATGTCGAAAACCTTTCTGGCAACCAATGGCGACCTCCGGCAGGTGATGAAAGCGATGCTGGACTCGAAGGAATTCTGGTCGGCCGGCGCGTACCACGCCAAGGTGAAATCGCCGTTTGAGATGATCGTCAGCTCCGTGCGCGCCCTCGACGCGGATGTGGATACGGCGTTTCCATTGGTGAATCAAATTGCACAACTGGGAGAGCCGCTGTACCGCAAACAGGAACCGACCGGCTATTCCAGCGCCAATGCCGAATGGATTAATTCCGCGGCCCTGCTGGCGCGTATGAACTTCGCTCTGGCGCTGGCACAGAACCGCGTCCAGGGTGTGCGAGTGGATGCAACCAAACTACCGGCCGGTTCGTCCGACGATCCAGGCCGCATTGCGAACATGCTGTTGTCCGGAGGCCCAACGCCCGCCACGCGGACAGCGCTCGAAAACGTGCTGCAGAAGGCGGTGGCGGCGAACCCCAAGAAGCCGCCCACGCCGGCGCTGATTGCCGGATTAGTGATCGGGTCACCGGATTTCCAGAGGCGATAGGAGAATTTGACATGGCATCGCGACGTTATTTTTTGAAGAGTTCCGCGCTGGCGATTTTCGGCGTGGGGACGGCTCCGGCATGGCTGACGCGGGCCGTCTATGCGGCGGACGCGCCCAGTCCGCGCAAGAAGACGCTGATCGCGATTTTCCAGCGCGGCGCGGTGGACGGGCTGAACGTGGTGGTCCCTCACGGCGAAAAGCAGTACTACGCGTTGCGCCCCACCATCGCGGTGCCGCGGCCCGACGGAACGCCCGATTCGGCCGTGGATCTGGACGGGTTCTTCGGACTGCATCCGGGTCTCGCGCCATTGGCGCCCATCTACAAAGCGCAGCATCTGGCCATCGTAGAAGCCGTCGGATCTCCCGATCCGACCCGTTCGCACTTTGACGCCCAGGACTACATGGAATCCGGAACGCCCGGGCGCAAAGGCACTTCCGACGGCTGGTTGAACCGGGCGCTGTCACCCGAGCGGGGAGTTCTTTCGCCGGTGCGCGCGGTGTGCCTTGGGTCCGCTCTACCGCGCACGCTGCGCGGCGCCAACGACGCGGTGGCTATCAATAATCTGCGCGATTTCCAGGTTCACGAGACCAATCTGTCGTCAACCTTCGAAAGCATGTACGAGACGACTCCGGACCACGTGCTTAACGGAACCGGACGGGAGACTTTCGACGCGGTGAAACTTATCCAGTCGATTCAAAAGCAGGCCTACCGTCCGGAAAACGGCGCGGCCTATACCGGCACGCGTTTTGGTCAAAGCATGCTGGAGATTGCCCGCATGATCAAATCCGGCGCCGGCGTGGAAGTCGCGTTCACCGATGTCGGCGGCTGGGATACGCACGTCAATGAGATGGGACCGAAGGCTTCGGTGGGACAACTGCCCAACCTGCTCGCGGATTTCGGCAAGAACCTCGGCGCATTCTACCAGGATATGGGCGACGGAATGGCCGATGTGACGCTGGTAACGATGTCCGAGTTCGGCCGTACAGCCAAGGAAAATGGCGACCGGGGCACGGACCACGGCCATGCCAACGTCATGCTGGTGATGGGCGGCGACGTAAAGGGCGGCAAGGTCTACGGCGATTGGCCGGGCATGGAGCAGGAGCAGCTCTACGAATCCCGCGATCTGAATCTGACCACCGATTTCCGCGACGTTCTCGGCGAGCTGGTGACGCATCATTTAGGCAATCCTAGTCTCGCGACGGTATTCCCCGGGTACGCCCAGCCGAAATATCGCGGCCTGATCATCTAAGTAACAGTCCGCAAAACGGAGCGCGCGGGCTGCTTACTGGATTGCAATGACGGTGCCCGTGCGCCCTTTGCGGACTGGCCACGGCTTGAGCGGTCCTGGGATCAGTCGATGCCGAGGACTTCGGTCTTGATGCCGTGTCCGGCGAGCGTCTTCAGCCGCGTGTCGAACGTCAAGAAGATAGCGTCGTTCCGGTGCGCCAGCGCGAGCAAGTAGGCATCCGTGACCTGCTTGCTGCCGAGGATTCTGTCGAACCTAGCACCGGTGTCCTTTTCAAGCGGTGACGGCAACGCTTCCAGATAGGTGTGCAAATGATCGCTGGTCATCAGCGCCAGCAACGCTACCGCCTCGCCGGGCGACTTTGCGCTCGATACGGCCGCGGGGTTCGATGACAGACGGATAAAACCCAGTTGCGTGAGCGCACAGGTCGCCCAGCGATCTTCGCTACTCTCCATCCGGCGCACAGCGGTCGCATGAAACTGATGATTGGGCCACGCGATCGCGACGAGGACATTCACATCCAGCAGTAGAAGGCTGGAATCGCGCGAGACCGGTTGGGCGGGGCCGCCGCCGGCACGACCCGGCTTAGAAGAGTCCGTCTTCATCGATGACGCGCTGCACGCGGGATGCTGGAATGATTGGCGATCCCGGGGTCACTTCAAAGACGGGAAATCGCCGGGAATTTTGCGTCCTCTTTGGGCTTTTCGCTGGCGCGAGGCCTCGCCTGACGAGGATGGATAGCACCTGTCCCAACCGTTTCCCCGAAACGTGCGCCACATGTGCGGCCGCCTCGTATACGTCGTCATCCAATGTTACGGTCGTC
>JBDTAT010000015.1:0-2848 GCA_039924505.1 Bryobacteraceae bacterium | reverse complement strand
AGGCCGTCAGGTTGTCGCCCGGATAAATCGCGATGGATGCCAGCGCGGATGGCGTCTCATCGACATATTGCTGCCGTAGGGCGGCAACAATTTCAAGATAGTTTATCAACGTTCGCAGCTTGGCGGTGGATCCCAGCTCCAGACGTGTTCCCTGGTTGATGTTTAACGGATGATCGTAGTTATCGGTTTGGACGCGCAGCAGATTGGCGCCATGGACGCGCTCATAGAGCGTCACGCTATAGATAACCCGCGCCGGATTACCGGAGTCGAGCAGGTCATGGCCAACCAACCCGGCCTTGCGCGCCTCCGCCGGATCCAGCGCCTGCCGGAGGAAGCGCGCCGCTGCCGCCTGCGCTCCGTTGTCGAGCGTCGTATCGACGGTAAGATCCAACCGGTCGAGGTCGTAAACGCTTCGCAACCCGAGCGTCGCCAGTAGCGATGCCCGAACGGCATTCACGCCTTTGCGCGCGACATAATCGACTGGAACCCGGCTGGAAGCCGCCGCCATCAAATCGCTGTTCGCGGCGAGGGCCATGTCGCGTAAACGCGGCGAAATCACGCCCTTTCCGCAGAGAGCGCGGAGATAGCGGTCGGTTTGCCCGGTCAGTGCGGCCGGATCGGAAACCAGATAGCGGCTCGGCTGGCGCAGCGCCAGAAATAACGACAGCACTTGGCGGTAGGCGCGGGCGCGAGCCGCTTGCTCCCGGCTGTCAAGCGTGGTTTCGTCGTCCTGCAACAGACGGTTGACGGTCGCAAAATCCGCGCCATACCAGTAGCGGAGCCCGTCGCCGAGTCCGGTCACCTCGCCTTGTGCCCCCGATGCGGCCAGCGGAATGGAATTGATGTAATCCCGCACGATGCGCTCCTGCGCCGCCAAGGTTCGCGGACCGCTCTGGTACGCCGCTAGTGAAGCGGAGGCCATCTGGCGGAATTTATCGCGCACCGAACCGGTGCGGCCGTCCGGGGAATGACGCATCTTCTCCAATTGCGTGGCGAGCGTGCTGCCGCCGATGATCGGGTGGCTGCGATCTACCGCGTGAATGCCCAAATCGAAAACCGCCAGACCGAAGCGGTCCCAGTCGACCGCCGGATTGCGATACGGATAACGCGCGTCCAGAATGTGGCGGTTTTCGATGAACAATAAGCTGTTCACGACCAGCGGCGGAATATCGGAAAACCTGGCGTAGAGGCGGGCTGGGTAGGGCGAAGCGAAAATTGAATTTCGATTCTGGTCGAGAATCTGGAGACCGGCCTGGGATTTCTCGCGCCATACGGGATAGATACCGATCCGCGCCAGGAATCGAAACAGTCTCGAATCGCGGGCTTGGGCGACGATCTGAAAACCGGCCTTATTCAGGCGCGGCAGAAACGCCGGCATTTGCGCGTACCCCATTCTGAGATCGTACGGGCTGGCCTTAGGATAGGAGATCGCGGAACTCGGCCCGCGGGCCAGCGAGTACGTCATGCGCCGCGCGACGGCCGAGAGCACGCGTGCTTGCATCCATGAGGTGTTCAGATCGGCCAGAACGGCAATTGCCAGGACGCCAGCCAGAATTCCGATCCACCATGCGCGGCGAAGCTGTTTGGATTGCGGGGGCGACTCCTGGGAGTCGTCGGCAGCCGACTTCGCCCCCAGCGTCTTCCAGGTTCCTGAAATTACCCAGTCTCCGACGCTCACAACTAACCACCTGCGAGTTAGATGCGCGCGGTGCGGGAAAAGTTTTGAAAATCGCGGATTACGCCAAATCACTTAATGAAATCGAACAACGTAGTGCGCGGAATCTGCGACCAGGACTGTATGGAAGCTTGCTGAGCGGTTTGGTCCTGCGTGAGCTGTACAATCGCCCGGCTTTCGTCGGTGTCCTGATACTGGCTGATCTGGGTCTGAAGCTGCAGCGTGAGATTGTTGCCGAAGCTGGTGGCGTCGGTGATTTTGTTCTCGACGCTGCCGTAGAAGGCCAATTGGGAATTCAGGTAGTCGCCGGCTCCGGTAATATTCTGGATCGCGGTGTCGATTCCAGCCTGGTCGTTGTTCTGAAGCGCGGTGTAGAGGCCCGCGATGGACGAAAATACGCCTTGATTCGCGGCCGGGGCGTCGAAGATCTGCTGGGCCGTTTCAGAAACCGCGAACGTCGTACCGTCCGGGTGCTGCACTTGACGCGTAGACGACGATCCCTGGTAAGCGCTAACGGGATTGGGTTGCGTCAGGTCGATCGAGTACGCCGCGGTCTGGTCCGTGTCGCCGCTAAAAATGAAGCGGCCCTCGACGGTGGTATTGCTGAGGCCAACCAGTTGCTGCAGAATCGCCCCGGCCTGTTGCGCGAGGTCCTGCTGGGTCTGGGCGGTTTGCGTGCCGGAGGCCGCCTCGGTAGCGATGGTGCGCGCCTGCTGGACCAGGTTCACAGCGGTTTGCAACGTCTGGTCGGCGGAATTGGTCTCGGTGGTGACGCGGCCGAGGTTCTGGAGAACCTGCTGCGCCGAGGAGAGACTGGCGCGCGCCTGAAGGATGGGGGAAACCGAGTCGGGCGCGTCGGAAACCTGGGCGACTCGCAGCCCCGACGAGATCTGCTGTTGATCCTGGAGCAGCCGCTGGCCGATGGTATCGAGATTATTCAGAAATTGCTGGCTTGCCGGATTGAGTGGCGACAACATGCTATTCCCTCACGATTGAAGAATGTTACTGAATGATGTTGATGATTGTCTGAGTGAGACCGTCGATTACGCTAAGGAACTTGCCGGCCGCCTGATAAGCGGCCTGAAACTGGAGCAACTGCGCGGCCTCTTCGTTTACATCAACTCCTTGCGCTTGCTGGCGTTGATTTTGCGCCTGCGTCACCAGATCCTGCTG
>JBDTAT010000014.1:0-3677 GCA_039924505.1 Bryobacteraceae bacterium | reverse complement strand
CCCTCATCCGCTCACTCCGTCACTATCTGCAACGCCTTGATGAGCGGCTGTCGCGTTTGGATCTGAAGCCCGATTCGCCGGCCGCCGTTCTCTCCTCCACCGGCGCCGAAGCGATTAAAGCCTTCGTCCGAAGCCTCGACATGTCCCCCGATGCGCGCACCTACATGGAGATTCACGTCGGCCGTATCGCGCGAACGCTGACGCTGGTGCCGCCGCCCGGCGTAACCGGCGCAGTGCTCGAACTGGGGGCTTACATGCAAATGACGCCCGCGCTCCAATGCGTTCTCGGCTACAAGGAAGTTCGCGGCGCCTATTTCGGCCCGCTGGGCCAGAGCGATCGAAAAACCGTCACGGCCGGCGGCCGGGAAATTTTCCATTGCCAGGTGGATCTGTTCGACGCGGAGCTCGACCGCTATCCCTACCCGGACGCGCGCTTCGACACCGTTCTTGCCTGCGAGATATTCGAACACCTGCTGCATGACCCGGTCCACATGCTGCTCGAATGCCGCCGCGTGCTGGTCGATGGCGGCGCGCTGATTCTCACCACCCCGAACGTTGCCAGCTTCACCGGCGTCGCCCGGATGCTAGAACAAAGCGGCAATCCGCAAATCTTTTCGAAATACCCAAATCCGCAAGGCGAGTTCCACCTCACCGAAGTTCCCCACGTGCGCGAATATACGCCGCGGGAGTTGGGCGAAACCATTCAATCGGCCGGTTTTGAAATTGAATATTTATTCACCGAAGTGATCCCCGGCTACAACACCGATATCTGGGTCCGCGATTTCCTGGAGCGCAATCGCTACCCCACCGCCCTCCGCGGAGAGCAGATCTATTGCGTCGCCCGCAAACGCAGCGCTGCCCCGGTTACGCGTTACCCAGGTTTTCTCTACGACAGCTAAGAAAATCTCAATCAGCTCCCTTCCGAGCCGTGACCGTAAGGGAGCGGTTTCCGCCGTTATTCTTTCCCGCATCCTCACTGGCCAATCCCGGCCAGCGTATATAGCGAAGCGGTTGGCGCCCAATCACCCGCTGCTAGAATGACCCTATAGTGGCTTCCCACCAGTTCTCGCCGGGCCTCCCGGAAAGGCCCGCGCTCCTCCGCCAGCTTGGCCTTGTTAGCGCCACCGCGCTGGTAATCGCGAACATGGTCGGGACCGGAATTTTCACCACCACCGGGTTTCTCGCCGGCGATCTCGGCTCCCCCAAAATCGTCCTCCTCATCTGGGTCGTCGGAGCGGTCGTCGCGCTCGCCGGCGCGCTCTGCTACTCCGAGCTAGGCATCAATTTCCCCAGTTCCGGCGGCGAATACGTATACCTCACCCAAGCCTACGGTCCCACGTGGGGATTCATCACCGGCTGGATCTCCTTCTTCGCCGGATTCTCCGCGCCGGTCGCGGCCGCCGCTCTGGCCTGCTCCGACTACTTGGGATATTTTTTCCCTTCGCTGAAACAGTCGAACCCCGCCTTCGTTCTCGGCGCCGGAAGCTGGTCGTTGAACCTCGGCGGCGCGCAAACCGTCGCCTGCACGCTGGTCGTCATTTTCACCGTGCTGAATTGCACCGGCGTGAAGGCCACCGCCCGCGTGCAGAACTTCCTCACCGCCACAAAATTGCTGGTCATCGTCGCCTTCATCGGCCTGGGATTCGCCATCGGAACCGGCGATTGGCGCAATTTTTCTCTCCCCGCGCGCCGCACCAGCCTCACTCCCCTCGAGGCCCAATTTGCGATCAGTCTCTTCTATATCTATATGTCCTACAGCGGCTGGAACGCCGCCACCTACGTCGCCGAAGAGATTCGCCACCCGGCCCGCACACTCCCGCGGGCGCTCGCGGCCGGAACCGGCTTGGTCGCGCTGCTCTATGTCGCATTAAACGCCGTCTTCATCTACGGAGCGCCGCTCGAATCGCTGAAAGGCGTCGTGGCCGTCGGATCGCTCGCCGCATCGCGCCTGTTCAGCCCCGCTATCTCCGGCGTGTTCAGCGCCCTCATGGCCCTGTCGCTCCTGTCCACCGTCAACGCCATGGTGACCGTCGGACCGCGCGTCTATTACGCCATGGCCAAAAACGGCGCCTTCTTTCCCATTGCCGCCAGGATCCACCCGCGCTTCCACACCCCGGCCATCGCGATTCTCTGCCAGGGCCTGTGTACCATGCTGATGACCCTGACCCCCTTCGCGCAGCTTCTGGTTTACATCGGATTCACGCTGAATTTCTTCGCCAGTATGTCGGTGGCGTCGCTCTTCTTGTTCCGCCGCCGCCCCGGATGGCAGAAACTGCGCGTCGTAAGTTTCGCGTGGCCGCTCATCCCCGGCCTTTTCGTTCTGGTCGGTCTCTGGATTACGCTGTTCGGCCTCTGGCTCCAGCCGCGCGTATCCGGAGCCGCGGTGCTGACAGTAGTAACCGGAGCGGTAGTCTACCATTTCCGCCATAGGCGTTAAAGTAAGCTCCTACGCGTAGCGAAAGCGGCTTTTCGCAATGAGGTCATCGCCCGCCTTTGTTCGCACAGAGGGAAAGCACCTCTCCGAGTAGCGCGTTAGCCGTCCAAGTGGAAAAAACGGCGTTGCGCAAAGGGTCCAACTTGAAACAAAATTGTCGCGCAGTGGCGCAACGTTGTTTCAGGTGAAGTCCTACGAGCAAAAGTGATACGATTGCCGTCGACTGACTCGCGAGCAGATCATCGGAGAGGTTGTAATCGCCTTGGTCGTCGGCCTTTTCCTATTAGTTATGGGAGCAGTGTTGCAGCCGCCGCTGAAGAGAGCGTGGGAACGGATGAATAGACCCTCGCCGTTGACCCCATAAACCAAGGGCCAACTCGTGACATCCCTTGAAGTCGCCAAGTGTTCGCTAGAACGATTGAATTACTTCAGCACGCACTCGAAGGATTTCTTTTTGTATCTCATTCAGTTGGTGATGGCGGCTTTGCTGTTTTTAACCACAGCGTTCGCCATCTATGCGTTCAGGCTGCTTTTGCAGAGCGCGCTCGCAGGCTACATTGATCTAGCCCTACTCGCTGTTGTGGTTCTTCTCGCTATCGCAGGTGTACTGTGCGCCTTGGGCTTATGGGAAGCTGGCCGAATGTCCGACAAAAGAATAGATGCCAGCAAGGATAGCATCCAGAAAAACATCGACGAAATTGATAGAAGGCTTAACCCCCGGTCTGAAAACGGGCCCGTTTGAGCCGTGCATGGGCCGAAGTGGGCAGTTCCAAATGTGTTCCAAAATGGGTCCTTTGTGCAACGTTACTGCATGCCCGAAGCGTCGTTTGTTTTCATTTATTGGGATCGTGGTCATACGGCCTGCAATCGTGCTCCTCGAAACCGAGTAAGCCGATTTCTCTGCACCAGTGCTCTGTATGGCGTGCCCCAAAGGCGTCGTGCCAATTAATGAACCCGAAATAATGGCCGACGGCGTCCAAATCGCTTGTTATACCTAGCCCGAAACTGCGTTGCAGGGAGAGGGTGTTCGGCACATCAATGGACCGGAAAACCGGCTTAAGCACCGTTGCTACTCGCAATTGATTGAAAAATAAAGGCATCCATCCTGTCGTTCAGCTTCAGTTCTCTTTTGCGAGAAGATGAATTTTTTTATCCAGAGGATAGTCGCTCATTTTTGCCGTCATTTGTTGTCAACAACTTACAAGTCATCTGCTTAAGTGCCGTTACTTTAAGACGGTTTTCC
>JBDTAT010000013.1:0-2918 GCA_039924505.1 Bryobacteraceae bacterium | reverse complement strand
GATTGATGGTGAGGGCCAGTTGGACCACGTTGTTATTCGCCGCTACGCCGAAATCCTGAAACGAACCCGGGAGTTGGGGTTTCAACGCCTCCAGCATTTTGACGAGCTTGACGGCGGCATCGCCGGTGCTGGCGGTCAGCTCAGCTTCGGCATCGACGCCATCGTGAAACGACAAACCGGCCTCCAGTCCGGTCACGTCGTGGCCGATTTGCAACGGCCCGCCGGCGTGGCCGGCAAGTTGGTTGAGGAGATTATGCGCCACAATCCAGACGTCGTGAGTTTCAGCCAGTTTGGCGGCGCGCGCGAATGCGGGGCTGAAGACGCGGACCTCGCCCGGCGCGTTCCGGTCGATGGCCTGCAGAACGGATTTATGGTCGCCGAAAAGAACGATCTGTTGACCGACTAGCGCCATGGAGGAAGACTTTTCGCCGCGCTTGGGCGGCTCGGTCATGACCAGGACGGAGTGATAGGTCGCCGGCGTCAATCCTTTCGAAGATGCGACTTTGCGCAGCGCGGGTAGATCGAAATCGCCGTTGAGAATCAGGAGGAAGGGCGGTTTCGAACGGCTCGTGACATCCGTGGCGATATCGAGAGTGAGGAGCACTTGATTCAAGCGTGTCAGCGCGGTGAGGCCGGGCATTCCCAACCCCGATTGGTTGGCGCCGATCCGCTGTTTCGCCATGGCGCCGAAAGGAGATTGCTGCAGGCGGGTCCAATCGAATCCAATGAGGACCGTGGCATCCGGGTTGGCATAATTCCAGGCGCTGGGATATGACTGCGGCCACGCCGCGGCGGCGGCCAACGTCAGGATAGCGAGCAGGCGGATTATGCGCATCGTAAAACGATCCTAATGCTTTTGCGGCCTGTCGAGAATCGGCGGAAGGCCCTAGATCGGCGTGCGCTATGCTCTTGGAAGCGGCTGAGATGCGACTTGGACATGGCGGTTCGGAGGGCGGATTTTCGAGGTTGTGCGGACTGTCTCCGAGACTCGTGGTGGCTGGGGCGATGGTGCTGCTGGGTGCTGCGCGTCCGGTGGCGATCCGGCATGTCACGGTGATCGATGCGACCGGGGCGCCGGCGGCGGCGGATCGGACGGTCATACTTCAGGGTGAACGGATTGCGGCGATCGGTCCGGCGGCGGCGGTGCGCGCGCCGAAAAACGCCGTGATAGTAAATGGACGCGGGAAATATTTGATTCCGGGCCTCTGGGACATGGACGTCCATCTGTGGGACCGCGAAAATCCGCTTCCGGTTTTCGTGGCGTTCGGCGTTACCGGCGTGCGCGATATGGGGAGCAACCTGGCGCGCACCTTGGAGTGGCGCAACCAGATTGAAACCGGAAAGGCGCCCGGTCCGCACATTATCACTTGCGGCCCCGACATAGACGGCGGCGATTCGCACGACGAGAAGCTGCCCACGCTGAAGGTTCGCACGCCGACCGACGCGCGGCGAATCTTCGATTATCTATACGATCAGCAGGTGGATTTTATCGGGATTTTGCCATCCCTGCCGCGCTTTGCTTATCTCGCGTTGATTGAGCAGGGGCGGCACTGGGGCATTCCGATCGCCGGTGCGCTGCCCTATCCGGTTTCCGCATGGGACGCGGTGGCGGCGCGGCAGAGCAGCATCGAGCGGCTGGATGGGTTGTTCCGGGCGTGTTCCACGGAAGAGGACGAGCTGGAAAGTGAATGGGAGCGGGCGTTTCCGGCCGGGAACACGGCCGCGCTGGAACGCATCGGCAATCGGGCGCTGGACACGTTCAGCGAGAAAAAGGCGGACGATCTGCTTCGGAAATGCGCGTTGTTCGGAACGCGGCAGACGCCCGTGTTGACGAGCTTCGCGCGAGCCGCGCGCCTGGATGCGGACGCGATGGCCTGTGACGCCCGGTACCGATATGTTGCGCGGGCGGCAAAAGCGGAGTGGACGGCCGAGAGGGAACCTGTTTCCAGCGAACTGCTCGCTTACCGGAGGAAGCAATTCGACCGGGCGGTGGACATGGTCCGGCGGATGCGCTCCAGCGGGGTGGCGATTCTGGCGGGCAGCGGATCTGGCGATCCGCTGTCGATACCGGGCGCCACACTGCACGATGAACTGCAACTACTGGTGAGCGCCGGCCTGACCCCGATGGAGGCGCTGCGAAGCGCCACTATTGAGCCGGCGAAATATCTGGGGTGGGACGATGCGCTGGGCACCATAGAGACCGGCAAAGTCGCGGACCTGGTGCTGCTGAACGCGAATCCGCTCGACGACATTGCGAACACGCAGAAGATTGCCGTCGTAGTGCTGCGCGGTAAAGTTCTAGGGAAAGCGCAGCTCGCGCGTATCCTGGAGGCGGTGAAGTAGGGACGCCGTGAAGTAGGCGACGCGGTGAAGTAGGCTGGTTGCGACGGAGACGTTTGGCCGCCGCCGCAACCAGGTTGGCGGAAATGCACCGGCGCGCCGGCATAGACCACGTCGCGAAATAACCATGGCAACCGCTCCTTGGCGGTCGCGGCTCGGTAGCCGATTCCGATGATGCGAGATGGCGTGGTTATTTCGTGGCGGACCCTTAGCTTCGCTTGCTGGACTTGGCGCTTTGGGTCTTAGCGGCTTCCACGATGGCCGCACCCGCCAGGGCGGCTTGCGGCAGTGTGATGGAGTGGTCGACCAACTTCACCATATCTTGCACCGGGAGTCCCTCGGCTTCTTTGAGGAAGACCAGGTTCTTGGCTTGTTCGTCGAAATCGACGCGCACCCAGTCGCCGCCGCGAACCTGGTCGGTGGCGATCAGGTTGGACATGGGTTGCACGAGCAGCCGCTCGATGGCCCGCTTCAGGTGACGGGCGCCATATTTCAAGTCTGTTCCTTCTTCCAGCAAGAAAGTTTTGCTCGCATCCGCCAGGGTGAATACGAATGCGCGCTCGGCCGATGTGTTGAAG
>JBDTAT010000012.1:0-2718 GCA_039924505.1 Bryobacteraceae bacterium | reverse complement strand
CGAGCGAGTATTTGCGGGTGGTCATTTCTCGGCCTCCTCCACTCCAGTTTGTCTCAGAATCGCGCCGTACGTTCCGGTGCGGGCGTCGTCTCCAAGCTTGCCGGACACGACGGTGATGCGGCCGTCGGCGTTGTGGAGGACATCCGGCGCGTGGATTTGCCCGCCTCGGAATCTAACCGCAGGCAGACTTCACGAAAATAACCCGTGCGTACCGGCGGTGTGTTCAGCAGCGTTTCCGCGCGGCAATGCGAACGTTGCGTTCAAATTGACCCGCTACCCGCCACGGGCAAGGCCAGCAGCGCGCCCCAGTGGAAACCGGCGCCGAACGTGCCGAACACCACCGGACCGCCGCGAAAACCGACGCTCGCGGCCCACTCGGATGCGGCAATCAACATGGACGCCGACGACGTGTTTCCGTAGCGCTCGATGTTGGAGTAGAACTTTGCCGGCTCGACGCCGACTTCCCGGGCGACTTTAGCAATCAGATTCTGATTGGCTTGATGCATCAGGTAGACATCCACTGCGCGCGGCTCTACCTTGTTACGCGCCAGCAGATCTTTAATCGCTTTGGGAATTTTGCGCGCCGCCTGCAGAATCACCGACAGCCCGTTCATCGTCAGTGGCTGTCCGAACTCCAGCTTCAGTGTGTCCGTGAACGAACCGTCGCTCGCCAGCAGCGTGTCGGCAATCTCGGCCGCGCCCGTGGTCGCGCGCACCAGACAAGCGCCCGCGCCGTCGCCGAACAGAATCGCCACATTGCGGTCCAGCGGCTCGCAATTAACCACCGGCGACATTTTCTCGGCTGCAATCACCAGCACATCGCCGCTGGCGGCGGCCAGCCGCGCTGCCAGCGCCATGGCAAATAATGAGCCGGCGCTGGCCATTGGCAGATCGATCGCCGGAACTCCCGTCAGGTTCAAGCGCATCGCCACTTCGGCCGCCGGTCCGGGAAATCGCCGTTCCCCCGAACCGCTGGAGACGATCACCATTCCGATTCCCGCCCGGGCGGCCCCGGCGCGCGCCAGACAATCTTCGGCGGCGCGAACCGCCAGATCGGCGACGGTCGCGTCCGCTTCCGCATACCGGCGCTCGCGAATTCCCGAGACGTTGAAGATCCAATCCGCCTCGCAGCCGATGCGCCCGGCTAACTCTTCATTTGTTACGATGCGTTCCGGAACCCACGCGCCAAAACCGCCCAGGAAAGCCATGGAGATTACAGCCGGCTGTTCAGATAATTCTCGATCCGTGCGATCGACTCGAATTTGCGCGGATTCAAGTCGGAGTCGGGCACCTCAATGCCGAACTCTTTTTCGAGCGCGCTCACCATGTCCGGCAACGCGAAGGAATCCAGATAGCCGGAATCGAACAACGACTCGTCTTCGCCGGGCCGCTGGTCTTTCTTGGTAATTTGCTGAATAAGTTTGAAAATTCTATCTTGCTGGCTCATCGGCGCGCTCTCATAATAACATGCGCCAAGGCGGCAAAACCCGCTGCTTTGCTTGCGGCATCCCGCCCCAACTTGCTAAACTGAAGATTCGTATCTTTTTGGTAGGAGTGTCAAGTTATGTCCAAAGTATGTGAAGTGTGCGGCCGTGGACCCCGGTTCGGAAACCGGATCTCTCACGCGCACAACGTCACCAAGCGGCGTTGGAATCTGAATCTGCAGCGGGTCCACGCGGTAATTCACGGAGCGCCCCGTCGCATTCGCGTCTGCACGTCGTGTTTAAAAAGCGGTAAAGTTCAGAAAGCCGCGTAGGGGCGCCCCGAAATCTTCCGGCGTGCTCGCGTTTATGGCTCGCCGCTCAACTCAGCGCCGTGCCGATGGAACACGTGCTGTTTGAGATCCGGCCAGAATTCCTTCAGCACGTTCGAGAATGCATCGGTGGCAACTTGCACGCACAACTTCTGCGCGTTGTCGGAAAAATCGCGGTTGTCCGGGTAGTAGAGGTTCGAAATCGCCGTCGCCGTGCCGTTCCCCACCCATTCGGAATAATTGAATCGCCAGTTGCCCCGGTCCGTCCGGGTCACCATGACGCGCGAAATCGCGTACCCCGCGCGATGCCACTTGCGGCCCGTCGCCATCCGGAAGTAGCGCGGATCTTCGTGCAGCAGCGATGGCACTAGCGCCTCCGTCATCAGATTCCCGATTGCCTGATCCGCGTACGACGTTCCGTACCGCCTGGCGTAGCCTTTCAAACCCTGCCCAAAGCCCGGGTTCGAATCGTCCAGTTGATAGAGCGATGCGAACGCTCCCGAAACCAGGTAGACCGGCCAGTCGAAGGAGTCCTTCGTGGCGATCGTGAATTTCTGTTTCGCCGTGATCGGCGCGAACGGAATCGAACTTTCCGTGGTGCGGTAATTCGGAAGCACGCCGAAAATTCGTTTGTCCTGGGGCGCTTGCACCGGCGGCGCCGGCGCAACGATTTCCGCCGGCTCGGCAACCTTCCATCCGGCCGCCCCGGCCCCCGCCAACGCACCGGCCCCCGAAGCCGCGTGATCCGCGGCGTCATCGGGCGCCGGTTGCGCCACCACTAAGCTCCCGCCAAGCAGAACTGCCGCCGTCCAATATCGAAATAGAAATACAGAACGGACGCTTAGCGCAAAGGGTGCGGCGCGCACCATCGTCCGAGATAGTAACTGTTTCGCGGCGCACTCCGTTTTGCGCGAATTCCTCAAAACAACGGATAGACTCATTAAGATTCTCAAAACGGTTAAACG
>JBDTAT010000011.1:0-11601 GCA_039924505.1 Bryobacteraceae bacterium | reverse complement strand
GAAAACCTCTCCGGCACGACGGCCACCGGCGCCGCTCAGGGAAAGGGCCGCCTCACGAATCTCAAAACGCTTACCGTGGATACCAGTTGGTATTTCCGCTACCGCAGCACCCAGAACCCGGATTTGGGCGCCCAATTTCCTCAACTGTTGAATATCGTGAACCAGCCGGCCATCCCGTTACACGACGGCAACGCCCAATCCACCATTCAAGCCATTGCCAACATCGCCTCCATTCACTTCGCGTTCATTGAGCAGGGCGGCTCCAGCCTCTATCCCATCCTGGCAATGAAGGCCACCAACCTGGAGGTCCTAAGAATCCTGTTGAGCATTGGCGGAGTGGAGATTGACCACTTTTCGCTGTGGCACGACAAAATGGGGAACGCATTCTCTCCAATGGTGGCGCCTCTATCCGACCCCGTAACCGGGTTGACGTTCCTAAACTTCAATAACCCTGCCAATCAGCACAACTCGAAACTCTCCGCCGCCGACCAGGCTGCCGCGGGCCAGATGTTCCAGACCAATCTGATTTTGCCCGAGCCCTGTCAATTCCTCGACCCCAGTCTGCCGCCCGTCTCCATAATCCGGCCGACATTGTCGAAGAACGGTGGTCCCATGGCCGCCGTCAAGGGCCTGACCGCCGACAATTTATTCGTCGGCCAAACGCCGGCCTTCTTCGAGGCCGTCATGGATCTGGCAACGGAAGCCGAGGCTGCGCAGCGCGAAGGATTCGACCGGGATTAGGCGCCGCCGGCAAGGGGGGCAGCGCTCGAAACTTCGTTCCACTCCACCCGCGGGGCGCATCGGTTGGTGTGGCGTTTCGTTTGCTGCCTGCGCTTCACAAAACCGGCTAGTATGGATTTGGAACGAAGCGAAACGGAAGGCCGTTTCGCCCGGTCTATCCACCGACGCGCAAATGCCGAAAATAGCCGCCGCGGCCATCGTTTTATTATTCGCACTGATCGCCGCACCGGGCATAGCGTTGGCCGGCCCTCCGTTCCAGACCGACGATCCTGAACCCATCGCCTTCAAGAATTACGAATTCTACACATTCGCCGCGTCCGACGGCACTCCCCTCGAAACCGATACGGTAGGCCCCGCCGTGGAGTTCAACTGGGGCGCTCTGCCGAATGTTCATCTCCACATCATCGTCCCCGCCGCGGCAATTTTTCCGTCTAACAATCCGCTGTACGCCCCATCTGGAACGGGTCCGCGTGTGTTCGGTTTAGGCGACATCGAAACCGGCGTCAAATTCCGCTTCGTCCAGGAGACCAAACACCGGCCCATGATCGGCACGTTCACGATGATTGAAGTCCCGAGCGGCGATGCGGCCAGAGGCTTGGGCGTCGGCAGAGTCTGGTACAAGGTTCCGCTCTGGATTCAAAAAAGTTTCGGACCCTGGACTACTTACGGCGGCGGTGGCGAGACCATCATCCGCGGCGTACCCGGCTATCGCAGTTTTCCCTACGCCGGCTGGTTGGTGCAGCGCGAGCTCGGCAAGAAGCTGACGCTCGGGTCCGAACTTTTCTATCATGGCGCGGAAGGCGAAGCCACCCCTCAGACGAAACGCGCTACCCTGCTCGATTTCGGCGGCTATTACAAACTTCACGGCGACGAGAGCTTTCAACTTCTCTTTTGCTACGGCCACACCGTCGCCGGCCAGACTGAAAATTACGCCTACCTCGGCCTATATTGGACCTGGGGTAAGAAACCCGCCGATGGCGCGATCAGTACTTTCCGTCGCCTGGGTCCATCCATTTCCTACCCGTAAACATTACGTCATACATGGCCGTCAGCCGCCTGCGCCACGCGAACTTGCTGATTTTGCAGTCCTCTGATCTGGACCGCAACGTGCCCTCTAGTATCGTGAAGAAATGAGGGGGCCAAGATGATGACCTGGGTTTACATATTTCTTGGAATCGCCGCCGCAGCGGCCGGTTTTGGGTTAGTGGGTGCGTCAGCCGCCGCCGGCGATGCGCGAATCCTTTCGGTCTTGTTCTTCTTCATGAGCTTGGCTACCCTCTTCTCCGGCGCCGCGCATCGCGCCTGAGTTTCAGCGTTAACGCTTGTACCCGATCTTGCGGAGCAACCCGTGCCGCCATTCGGCGTCGGCCACTGTCTCTACACCCTTGGGCATACTACCATCGACCACGCCGAGCACGCCTCGGCCCTGTTCCGTCTCGGCGACGATCATTTCAACCGGATTTGCCGTCGCGCAGAAAATCGCGCACACCTCCGGCAGATCCTGAATTCGTTTCAAAATATTGATCGGATATCCCTCCGTCAACGCCACCACGAACGTGTGGCCGGCCGCCAGCGCCGTGGCATTGCGCGTAGCCAGCGACTTCAGCGCTTCGTCGTTTCCGTCGACGCGCGTAAGACACGCGCCCGATGCTTCATTGAACGCCACGCCGAATTTCATCTGCGGCACCGTATTTACAATCGCTTCGTATACGTCTTCCACTGTCTTAATAAAATGACTTTGGCCGACGATCAAGTTGCCGCCTTCGGGAATCTCCAGGCGTACCGATTTTAGTTCCATACCCTCTCACTATAATGAAAGCACGTGCTCCACGACGCGGCCCTTCTTGATCACATCGCCGGCCTGCCCCATGCCCGCGCCAACTTCAAACAGCTCGTCCGCGAGCTAAGCGCCCGCGGAGACGACCGCCAACAGCTCGACAACTCGCTCGCCCGCCTCGCCGCCCGCGGCGACCTCATCGAAACCCGCTCCGGCCAATTCGTCGCCAGCCGCTTCAGCCGTGAGTACGCGGTCGGCCGTCTCAACTCCCACCGGGACGGCTACGCTTTTTTGATTCCCGACAAGCCCATCGAGCATATCCAGGGCGACATCTACATCCCCAAGGAATCCGCCTCCCAGGCCATGCACGGCGATCGCGTCGTCGTCCGCATCGTGCGCGTGCAGAACGACGGCCGCGCCGACGGCGAAATCGTCAAAGTTCTCCGCCGCGCCCACGTAACCGTCGTTGGTGAGTTCCGTATCCGCGGCCGCGGCAACTTCGTTGTTCCCCATGACGAGCGCATCCAGCAATGGATTGAGATTCCCGATGGCATGGAACTGCCCGCCGCCCCGTCCCCCGATCGCACCGGCGTCCAACCCATCGAAGTCTCCGCCCCCGCCGATCTTAACGGCCTCATCGTCAACGTCGAATTGCTCGATTATGCCGGAGACGGCGACGGCCATCCCACCGGCCGCGTCATCGAAATCCTCGGCCACCCGGACGACTTCGGCATCGACGTCGAAATCGTCATCCGCAAGCACCATATTCCGCATCACTTCCCACCCTCCGTCCTCGATCAGGCGAGTTCCGTGCCGCTCGAAATTCCCGCCGGTGAAATCGCCCGCCGCCGCGATTTCCGCAAACTTCCCATCGTTACTATCGACGGAGAAACCGCGCGCGATTTTGACGACGCAGTCTGGGTCGACCATCTCTCGAACGGCAATTACGCTCTTCACGTCCACATCGCCGACGTCAGCCACTACGTCCGCCCCGGCACGCCCATCGATCTCGAAGCCACTCTGCGCGGCACCAGCGTCTATTTTCCCGACCGCGCCGTGCCCATGCTGCCGCTCGAACTCTCCACCGGAATCTGCTCACTGAAACCGGCCGTCGATCGCCTCGTGCTCTCCGCTCTGCTCGAGATCGACCACCACGGCGACGTCGTCCACCAGGAATTTGTGCGCGGCGTCATCCGCAGTGCGGAGCGCATGACCTACACCGCCGTCCACGGCCTGCTCGAAGGCGATGAGGCCCTGCGCATCCGCTACGCTCCGCTGCTAGAGCGGTTTGAGTTAATGCGGGAACTGGCGCTCATCCTCAACCGCAAACGCATCCGCCGCGGCTCCATCGATTTCGATCTCCCCGAACCGTTAATTGAATTCGACCAGTTCGGTGAAATGACCGGCGTCTCACGCAGTCCCCGCAACATTGCCCACCGCTTGATCGAGGAGTTCATGCTGGCCGCCAACGAAGCCGTCGCCGGCCACCTGGAGCGTCTCGGCATTCCTTCGATCTACCGCATTCACGAAACTCCCGATCCCAAGCGCGTCATGGAATTCGAAGAGATCGCCATTCACTTCGGCTATTCCCTCGGCTTCGGCGCCATCCCGGTAAAACGTTTCCCGGTCGTCGACCGCAAACGCGATGGGCGCCGCGTGCGCCGCGATGTGGTTCTGGCGAGCGAAGGCATCGCCGTCACCTCGCGCAATTATCAAAAGCTGGTCGCAAAGATTGAAGGCAAGCCGGAAGAGCGCATCCTGAGCTACCTGATGCTGCGATCGCTGAAGCAGGCCCGCTATAGCGCCGAAAATAAGGGCCACTTCGCGCTCGCGGCGTCCAGCTATACGCACTTCACCTCGCCCATTCGCCGCTACCCGGATCTCATCGTCCATCGCGTGCTGTGCGCGTGGCTCGACAGCGCCAAGCCGCCACTCGCGGAAGAGAGCCTCCGCATCATAGCCGACGATTGCTCGGAAACCGAGCGCCGCGCCGCCGAAGCCGAGCGCGAGCTGGTCGAATGGAAAAAAGCCAAGTTCATGATCGATCGCGTCGGCGAAGAATTCTCCGGCTTGATCGTCAGCACCACCCGCTTCGGCTTTTTCGTCGAGTTGGAGAATCTATTCGTCGAAGGCCTGGTCCCCATCGACACATTACCGGCCGAGCGTTTCCGCTATCAAGAAAACACCCACAAGATAGTCGGCGAGCGCAGCCGCCGCCAGTTCTCCATCGGCGACCGCGTGCGCGTGCTCCTCGACCGCGTAGACGCCGTGGAACGCAAGCTCCAGTTCTCTCTGGTGGAGGATCGCCCCCAACGCAAGCGCCACAAGAAATCCTAGCGGGCCGGTGCTCCGCAGCCGTCCGCACCCCACCCACTCTACTCGTTTATTCCCGCCTTCAGCAGCGCCCGCACGCCATCCACGCACAACACTGCGGCGTGTTTCGACGCCGCCGCTAATCCCCCGGCCGCCTCTTCCACCACTGCGGTCGTCACCGCCTGCAGCTCCGCGCGCGTCTTTCCCATCATCCACTCCGTCAACGCCGAGCCGGCCGCAATCGACGCCGTACACCCCCGTATCCGGTACTTCACTTCCGCGGCGCGGCCGTCTTCGAAGCGAGCCGAGAGCCGCAAAATGTCGCCGCACGCCGGATTCTCCACCTGCACCGTCACCGCCGGCGCGCCCAACTCGCCCACGTTTCGCGGATTCTGGAAATGATCCAGCAGCTTCTCGCTATACATCGTCACTCCTTATCCCAGCACGAAAACGCCTGGACAGGTTACGATGAACTTCAGTGTGTCTCCGCTCATCGTAGTCGCGGCTGTCATTGAGCGCGACGGCCTCATCCTCATTGGACAGCGGCGTCGCGGAACGCGCCACGAATTCCAATGGGAATTCCCCGGCGGGAAACTGGAGCCGGGGGAGACGCCGGCCGCCGCGCTGCGCCGCGAGCTGGCCGAAGAACTCGCCATCGCCGCCGAAGTCGGTCCCGAGATCAAACGATATGAGTTCGCCTATCGCGGCCGCTCCCCCATCGTGCTGATCTTCTTCCGCGTCACCGGATTCTCCGGCACGCCGCAGCCGCTAAGCTTCGAGAAAATTGTCTGGGACTCGCGCGGGCGTCTGCCGGACTACGATTTTCTCGAAGGCGATCTCGATTTCGTCCAGCGTTTGTCGCGCAACGATCTGTAGCGAGCTCCCCCATCAGTCATTGCGGTAACACCCCAGAATGAACCCCTCGACGCCAGCCCTACCGCTTAATTCCGGGCAGGTCTAGTGCGAGCCTGGATGCAATCGTGCAATCGTGGCCGCAAACTGTGGAACGCCGATTTGCAGGGTGCGCAAGAGTTCGGCGAGCGTGCGGCCAATTGCCGCCGCCTGATCGTGAAGCTTTGAGACGACGTCCACCGTGTAAAGCTCGTAAAGGTTTAAGAGAAACCGATCGGGATGCTGTGCTTCGATGCCCCACTCGGATAAACTCTCTCGCCGAAAATCGCGAAGATTCGAAGTCACAATTACTTGCGCGCCGCACTTCACGGCAGCGGCGAGGACATGGCGATCCTTTCGTTCGTTGGTCATTAGTCCAATCAGGTTTTGGTAGCCGGTTACCGAAGCGTCTGGGAAGTGCTCCTGAACCTGCTCTCGCAGATGAGCCGTCTTTTCAGGCGATAGTTTTCGGCCGACTTCCAAGTTTCGCGTCACTTCCCTCCAAATTTCGTCCGACCATCGGGGAATGTACTGTCTCGGCGTCTCCGCGAGCCGCAAGAGCGTGTCTCGCAACGATGCCGGCCAAAGTACGCACGCATCGAGGACTGCGATTAGATCGCTGGGAGCTTCAGCGGGCAATCAGAAATCGTCGTAAACGCCGTCCTTCACGGCGTCCCGAGCCATCTCTCCGATCGCCTTGTGACGGCGTCGATCCCGTTCCTTTCGGAACGCGATCAAGTCCTGAAGGTAAACACGCCGATGGGTGCCAACCCGATGGAACGGAATCTTACCCTCTTCCAGAAGTCTCACCAGAAACTGGCGCGAGAATCCGAGGAAATTCGCGGCGCCCTGGCTGGTAATTTCCGGTGCTGCCGATACCAAAGCCACGACATGGCCGCCCACTAAGTCTTCGACAATCTTCAAAAGGACGCTGTAGGACTTGTCGGGTAATGCAACCTGATGCAGCCCAGCCGGATCGCTGCGCGCGGCCCGTCCTTGAGTAAGCAACTGTCGCAGTTCCGCCAGTTGGACCTCATCGAAATCGGGAATGACCGATGGCTCCTGAAGAGTCGACATACACCCGTAACCGCTACAACTGCAACCATAATACATGGCACCGCTCGCTTCCGCAAGCCCTCAAATCTGGCCCGACGAGGCGGCGGCTGTCGGCGGCTCATCGGACAGCGGCGTCGCGGCACGCGTCACGATTTCCAATGGGAATTTCCGGGAGGGAAACTGGAGCCGGGTGCGATCTGTAGCTGGCGGGCGCGCGGCCAAATTGCCGATTTCCGCCAACTTCGCCCTCACTTCTGCGATAGACCGCGATATTTCAACATCGGCTCAATGCTGGGTTCGCTCCCAAGCCACGCCGCATACATCTTGGAGAGATCTTCGGTATTGCCGCGCGAAAGCACCATCCGGCGGAAACGGTCCCCGTTTGCCCGGGTTAAGCCGCCGTGATTCTCGAACCATTGGAATGCGTCGTCGTCCAGCATCTCGCTCCACAGATAAGCGTAATAGCTGGCGGCATAGCCGCCGGAAGCCCCTCCCATTCCCCAGATGTGCATGAAGTAGCTGGACCGGTAGCGCGGCGGCACATAGCTGACGGAGAGATGGGTTTTCTCTAACGCCGCTGTTTCAAACGCGTCCGGATTCTGCAGAGGCGAGCCCGCCGGAAGTGTGTGCCACTGCATGTCGAGTTCGGCCGCGGCCAGCAGCTCGGTAAGCGCGTAACCCTGATTGAAGCTGGCCGCCTTCCTGACTTTGGCCGCCATCTCCGCCGGCATGGGCGCGCCTGTCTTATAATTTTTCGCGTAATGGTTGAACACCGCCGGATAACTCGCCCAATGTTCATTGAACTGCGAGGGAAATTCGACGAAGTCGCGCGGCACCTCCGTGCCGGCAAGGCTTGGGTATTCCGTATCGGCGAACATGCCGTGCAGCGCATGACCGAATTCGTGAAACATCGCGGTCACGTCGTCGAAGCTGATGAGGGCCGGCTGGCCCGGTGCGGGCTTGCTGAAGTTGGCTACGTTGTATAACACCGGCAGCGCGCCCAGCAGTTTGGATGGGCTAACGAAGCTTGACATCCACGCGCCGCCGCCCTTGTTATCGCGCTTGAAGTAGTCGCAGTACCACAGCGCCAGCGGCTTGCGATTGGTATCGAATACCTCGAATACGCGCACGTCCGGGTTGTACACAGGAATGTCCTTGCGTTCCTGGAAGGTCAAGCCGTAGAGCTGATTCGCCGCGTAGAACACGCCATTCTGGAGCACATTGTTCAACTCAAAGTACGGCTTGATTTGCGCTTCATCCAAATCGTACTTGGCTTTGCGCACTTCCTCGGCGTAGTAGTTCCAGTCCCACGGCTGCAACTTGAAGCCGCCCTTTTTGGCGTCGATGATCGACTGGATCTCCGCCGCCTCGCGGACGGCGTTCGCCGTGGCTGCCGGTACCAACGCGTCCATGAATTTGAGCGCGGCTTCCGGCGTCTTAGCCATCGTATCTTCCAATTTCCAGGCTGCGTAATTCGGATGGCCAAGGAGTGCGGCTTTAGCGGCGCGAACCTGGGCCAGACGCGCGAGAGTGTCGCGGGTATCGTTCGGCCCGCCGTTTTCGGCGCGATTCCAGGAGTTCTGGAAGACTGCCTTGCGGGTGGCGCGATCGCTCAGCGCAACCAAGTCGGGTTGTTGCGTGGTGTTCTGGAGAGGAATCACCCAGCCCGCCTTCTTGCGATCCTTCGCGGCCTGCGCGGCGGCGGCGATCTGCCCGTTGCTCAACCCCGCAAGCGCGGTTTGGTCGGTAGTTGCATAGGCCGCGGCTTTCGCCGCCGCCAGCAGCTTCATGCTGAAGGCGTTGGAGAGGGTCGATTCCTCTTCGTTGAGCTTCTTCAGTTTGTCCTTGCCGGAATCGGAAAGGTTGGCGCCGGAATGCATGAATTCCTTGTAGTCGAACTCGACCAGGCGCTTCGATTCCGGGTCGAGCTTGAGCGAATTGCGTTCCTTGTAGATCGTTGCGACGCGCTGGAACAGTTTCGCGTCCAGAAAGATGGCATCGTGGTGCGCCGCTAGTTTGGGCGCTTCGATTCCCTTTACTTTCTGCAGTGCAGGATCGATGTTCGCCTCGGTCACGCCCATGAACGCCGCATTCACGCGGTCGAATAACTGGCCGGTCTTTTCCATCGCAACTATGGTGTTGTCGAACGTCGGCGCGGCCGGATTATCCGCAATGGCCCGCATTTCCCTGAGTTGCCGCGCCATGCCGGCTTCAATGGCGGGCTGGTAATCGCTGTCGCGGATCCTGTCGAACGGCGGCGCATGAAACGGCAAGGGACTCGGTTCATAAAAAGGATTGCCCGCGCCGAACACCGCATCCGCGGCTTTAGCGGGTGTAGCGCCGGCGCCCAGCGCGATCGCGCCCGCGGCGATCAGGATGTTCGTCCGTGACAGCATGGTCCTCCTCTTGCGTGGTGGCGTTGTCCTCAGTCATGGCCGCCTTCCACGGGATGCTGGAGGACGCATCACATGAGGCTCCCTGGTGCAGCTCGGCGGGATCGCTGCGCGCTGCCAAATGCCGCAATTCAGCGAGTTGTTTGCTTCGGCAAGTTCGCCGGAATCTCTCGCCGCACTGCGGCCGGCTCGCCCTTTATTTCGCCGGCGGCAACTTGAATTCGACGTGCCGCTCGTCATTCAACTGCTGTGAGAAATCGCGGTCGATCAGCGCCAGCGACACCCGGTTCTGGCTGCCATCTTTCGTGATGTAGTTCAAGGCGTCCCCGTCCGCCCAGAGCGCCAGCGCCGGAACAATCGTGTGATCCTTGAAGGCGATCAGGATGATCGTCGGCTTCTCGTCGTCCACCGGAGCGGCCTGCGCCACTCCCGTCATCGCGTCTATGTAGGGATGCGTCGGATTTTCATACGTCTTCAGTGTCTGGCCGGATTGATCGGCCGCCTGCGGCAGATCGGTCTGCGAGTAATCCCGCAGCACCGGATTCACCGTCTCCGGCCGGAAGTTCTGGTTGATGATCACTACCGGAGGTGTACCACCCTGAGTTCCCGCATTCGGGTCTCCGTAGTACCCATCCGGCGGCGGCGGAGCGGGCTGATCGTAATAATAGCCGCCACCCACCATCACCGGAACCGGCACGATCACTGTACTAGGATGGCGCGGATGGGCCACCTGTCTGTCGCCGCCGCGGTAATATCCGCGGCCCGCGACCCCAGCCCCGCCACGATTCGCGAAGTTGGCGCTCGGAATTCCGCCTGGATGGCTGACGATTATCCCGGGCGCACCCGTTACAATCCGGCCCGGCTCCGCTCCACGCGCGCCACCGTATTGCGCGAAGATCGAGGTCGCCGCCGCCATAAAAATCAGCACCGCCAGGATTCGTCTCATATCTCCGTCTCCATGGACAGCTTACTCCGCGTCGTAACCGGAAACAAGGTCCACCGTATTAGACGTTCCAAACTCAGTCCGCGTTTACAGAAAGCCAGCCGCTCATTCCCAAGCCGCGTCCCCGGTACCGGAATACCAAAAAGTACTGATAGGGTAGAAAATCCAGACTTTTCGATACCCGGAATCCCGCCGCCCGGAATTCGCCCGTCACTTCCGTTTCCGACAGCCGCATCTCCATCGGCGGCCCGACCGGCAGGTTCTTCTTCTTATAGAAATCCACCACCACCACGCGGCCGCCCGGTTTCAGCGCGCGCTTCAACTTCACGTAATACGCGCCGCGATTCTCAATGTGGTGCAGCACATCGCAGAAAAAGATCACGTCCACCGAACGCGCCGGCAGCTTCGGGTCGTCCGGCGCCGCCAGCACTGTCTCCATGTTTTTAGGAGCTTGTTTCGCCGCAATTTCCAACAGCTTGGCGTCGATGTCCACGGCGTATACTTTTTCGACCAGCGGCGCGATCCGGCGCGCAAAATATCCGCTTCCCGCGCCGATGTCCGCCACCGTATCGCCCGGCTTCAGATGCATTTGCGCCACCACCTGATCCGGCTTCTGCCACGCGGAGCGCAACGGATCCTCCAGCATCTTGGCGTAATCGTCCGTGCTCAACGCCGGCATCGCGTGCGGCTGCAATAGTAGCAGAAGCGCGTACATCGTGGAAATCATGCCAACTCACTCCGCTTCTTTCCGAAACTGAAATAGATTGCCAGGCCAATCGCCAGCCACGCGAAAAATCGCACCCAGGTTTCAAGGGGCAGGCTCAGCATCAGCACCAGACAGCAGGCAATCGATATAGACGGCAGCAGCGGAACCATCGGGACACGAAATCCGCGCACCCGCTCCGGTTGACGCCGCCGCAGCACAATCACGCCCGCCGCCACCAGTATGAATGCAAATAGCGTGCCGATGTTGGTCAAGTCGGCAAACGTTCCAATATCCCAGATGCCCGCCGGTATTCCCACTACCAGTCCCGCAATCCACGTTGAAACATACGGCGTCTTGTGCACCGGATGCACGCGCGAAAAAATATTCGGCAGCAACCGGTCGCGCGACATCGCAAACCACACCCGCGCTTGTCCATATTGGAACACCAGCAGGGAAGAGACCATTCCCAACAGCGCCCCGGCCGTCACCACCAACCGCAGCCGGTTATACCCCAAGGCCTTCAACGCATTCGCTACCGGCGCGTCGTTATTCAGCGTTTTGTAATTCGCAATGCCCGTCAGCACCAGCGCCACCGCGGCGTACAGCACGGCGCAGATAATTAACGACGCCAGAATTCCGGTCGGTAAATCTTTCTGCGGACGCTCGCACTCCTCCGCCGCCGTCGATACGGAGTCGAATCCGATATAGGCGAAAAACACGATGGCGCCGCCCGTCAAGACGCCCGAAAATCCGTTCGGCAGAAATGGATGCCAGTTCTCCG
>JBDTAT010000010.1:0-5344 GCA_039924505.1 Bryobacteraceae bacterium | reverse complement strand
CATCCCCATCGTCACCCGCATCGCCCCCTCCGCCCGCCATTCCCGCACTCCACGCTAAAATAAAATATAGGGAAGTGTCTCTCTTTCACATTCATGGATACGATCCGGCAGCAAGCATTATTTGACGCGCTCGAACATCGCATTCTCGTGCTCGATGGAGCCATGGGAACCATGCTGCAGCAGCGGCATCTCACCGCCGAGGATTTCGGCGGCGCGGCCTACGAGGGCTGTAACGAATTCCTCGTCGCCACCCGTCCCGATGTCCTGCTCGACGTCCATCGCGCGTATTTCGAAGCCGGCGCCGACATTGTCGAAACCGACAGCTTCGGCGGCACGCGTCTCGTGATGGCCGAATACGGCTTGCAGGATCGCGCTTACGAATTAAACGTTACTTCTGCGCAATTGGCGCACCAGGCCGCCGAAGAGTTCTCGAAACCCGGACGGCCCCGCTTCGTCGCCGGCTCCATCGGTCCCACCACCAAGGCCATTACCGTCACCGGCGGCGTCACCTTCCGCGATCTGGAACAGAATTTCTACGAACAGTCGAAAGCTCTGATCGAAGGCGGCGCCGACCTCCTGCTGATTGAAACCTGCCAGGACACGCGCAATATCAAGGCCGCGCTCCTCGCCATCCGCCGCCTCAACGCCGAATTAGGCGTGAAGATTCCCGTCATGGTCTCGGGCACCATCGAGCCGATGGGTTCCATGCTCGCCGGCCAGCCCGCCGATGCCCTCGTCGCCTCCATCGTTCATGCGGATCTGCTCTCCATCGGATTGAACTGCGCCACTGGTCCCGAGTTCATGACCGATCACATTCGCACCATCCATGAGATGACGCCCACGCGCGTCTCCTGCTACCCGAATGCCGGTTTGCCCAACGAAGACGGCGCGTACCTCGAAACGCCCACCACCCTCGCCGCCCAACTGGAGAAATTCGCCGATCATGGCTGGCTGAATTTCGTCGGGGGCTGCTGCGGCACCACGCCTGCCCACATTCGCGCCATCGCACAGATGGTCCAGGGCAAGGCCCCGCGCCCGCATCGACAGAAACCGCACCGCTCCTACTACACCGGTATCGAACTGGTGGAAGCCGAAGAGAGCAACCGCCCGCTCATCGTCGGCGAGCGCACTAACGTCATCGGCTCGCGTTTGTTCAAGAACCTCGTCGGCGAGGAAAAGTGGGAAGAGGCCACCGAGATTGCCCGCCGCCAGATCCGCAACGGCGCTGCGATCATCGACGTCTGCTTGCAAACGAGCGACCGCGAAGAGAACAACGACATTCCGCCGTTCTACGAGAAGCTGATCCGCAAAATCAAGGCGCCCGTGATGATCGACACCACCGACCCGGCGGGCGTCGAACTGGCCCTCACCTACTGCCAGGGCAAAAGCATTATCAACTCCATCAACCTTGAGGACGGCGAAGACAAGTTCGAAAAACTGTGTCCGGTCGCCAAAGCCTATGGCGCCGCTCTGGTCGTCGGCACCATCGACGAGGACAAGTTGCAGGCGCAAGCCTTCACGCGCGAGCGCAAACTCGCCGTCGCCGAACGCAGTGTGCAACTGCTCACCGAAAAGTACGGTGTCGCCGCCGAAGACATCATCGTCGATCCGCTGGTCTTCCCCTGCGCCACGGGCGATGAAAACTACATCGGCGGCGCAGTCGAAACCATCGAAGCGATTCGCCTGATCAAGGAAAAGATCCCGTTCGTCAAGACCATTCTCGGCGTCTCGAACATCTCCTTCGGCCTGCCGGCGTCCGCGCGCGAAGTCATCAACTCCGTCTTCCTTTATTACTGCACCAAGGCCGGCCTCGACCTCGCCATCGTCAACGCCGAAAAGTTGGAGCGCTTCGCCTCCATCCCCGAAGACGAGCGCCGCCTGGCTGAGCATCTGCTCTTCAACACTCCGCCCGCCGAGGTCCCAAGCGATAACCTGCGCGCCGAACTGTTGACGACCGCGCCCGAAGACTGGCGCGAGCAATCGCGTGAGCAGAAAGCCGCCATCAATCAGTTCCACATCGCCGCCGTCGCCGAGCACTTCCGCAAAACCGTGAAGAAAGAGAAAGCCAAGGCGGCCGACCTGCCGCTCGATCAGCGCCTGTCCAACTACATCATTGAAGGCACCAAGGACGGGCTGGTTGCCGATCTGGACCGCAAGTTAGCCGAAGGTGCCACGCCGCTCGACACCATTAACGGACCGCTGATGGCCGGCATGGCCGAGGTAGGCCGCCTCTTCAACAACAACGAATTGATTGTCGCCGAGGTGCTGCAATCGGCCGAAGCCATGAAAGCCGCGGTCACTCACCTGGAGCAGTTCATGGAGAAGGCGGACACCGCCGCGCGCGGCAAAATCGTTCTCGCCACCGTCAAGGGCGACGTCCACGACATCGGCAAGAATCTGGTCGAGATCATTCTCAGCAACAACGGCTATACGGTCGTCAACCTCGGCATCAAGGTGCCGCCCGAAAAGCTGCTCGAAGCTTACCGCCAGCACCATCCCGACGCCATCGGGCTCTCCGGCTTGCTGGTGAAAAGCACCCAGCAGATGGTCGTCACGGCGACCGATCTGCGCGACAACGGCGTCTCCATTCCGCTGCTAGTCGGTGGCGCAGCGCTGTCCGACAAATTTACCAGGCTCAAGATTGCTCCGGCATACACCTCGCCAACCTTCTACGCCAAGGATGCGATGACCGGCCTGCGCCTGATGAATGAGATCATGGACCCGGCTCAGCGCGACGCCATTCTAGCCGCCAACATCCACACCGTAACCGGACCCGGATTTGAAGGCCCGGAACGCGGCGAGGTCCCAACCTCCGGCGCCCGCAGCGTCAAAGTCCGCCCGGATATTCCCATTCCACCTGCGCCGTATCTGGACCGCAAAGTCCGCGACATGCCGCACCTGTCCGAAATCTGGAGCTACATCAATCCGTTCATGCTCTACGGCAAGAACCTCGGCTTCCGCGGCAACTTCGAAAAATCCCTGCGGGAGCACGATGAAAAAGCGCTCGCTCTCTTCCATCAGGTCGAGGAAGTCAAGCACTGGGCCGCCGGGTTCATGAAGGTGCGCGCCGTCTGGCAGTTCTTTGAAGCGGAACGCGACGGCAACTCCGTCCATTTGTTCTCTCCCGGCGGCGCCTCTCCGCTCTACACGTTCGCCTTCGGGCGCCAGGCCAAATCCGACGGACTGTGCCTAAGCGACTACGTGCTTGACGCCTCGGGCGGCGGCCGCGATCATGTCGCGATGTTCGTCGCCACGGCTGGCGAAGGGGTGCTCGAGAAGTCCGAAGAAGCCAAGCGCAGCGGCGAATACTTCCGCTCCATTACTCTACAGGCGCTCGCCACCGAATCGGCCGAAGCAACCGCCGAGTGGCTGCACCGCCGCATCCGCGAAGATTGGGGCTTTCCCGATCCTCCCACCATGACCATGCAGGAGCGCCAGACCTCGCGCTATCGCGGCAAGCGTTACAGCTTCGGCTACGGCGCCTGCCCGCGCATGGAGGATCAGCAGGTTATCTGGAATCTGCTCCGCCCCGAAGAGATCGGCGTCCACCTCACCGACGGCTGGATGATGGAACCGGAAGCCAGCGTCAGCGCCCTGGTCTTCCACCACCCCGACTGCGCCTACTTCACCGCCAGCGAGCAAACCGAACCGGCGCTAGTGTAGTTCCCCCCGGCCTCCCGGTACGGGGCCGAGCACGCCCCGTTCCGAGCCGCGGCCGTAAGTAAGCGCCCCTACCACCTAACCGGTTTCCCCGGTTCCAGCGCCCACACCTCGCTCGGCAGCCCGTGAATCAGCGCCGCCAATTGCTCCGGCCGCCCGGTCAGCGCCGGAAACGTGCCGAAGTGCATCGGGATAATCTTCTTCGCCTTCAGCAGGCGCACGGCTACCGCCGCTTCGCGCGGGCTCATCGTGAACAGGTCGCCGATCGGCAGGAACGCCAGCTCCGGCTGGTACATCTCCGCAATCAGCGCCATGTCGGAAAACACGTTGGTGTCGCCGGCAAAGTAAATCGCCCGTCCATCCGCGAGACGCAGCACGTATCCCGACGCCTCGCCGCCATAGACGATCTTGTCGTCGTCGAGAATGCCGCAACTATGGATCGCGTGCGTCATCGTCACTGTCACCGGCCCCACCTGCTGCGAGCCGCCCTTGTTCATCCCGCGCGTCGTCGTCACGCCCTTCGATTCCAGCCACACGGCCGTCTCATAAATGGCGACGACCGGCGGTTGGTATTTCTTCGCAAGTGGGATCGCGTCGTGGATGTGATCGAAGTGGCCATGTGAAATGAGGATGGCATCCACGCGGTCAAACGTGTGGTCCTTCGGATACGACGGGTTCCCATCTATCCACGGGTCGAGAACGAACACCTCGCCCGAATCCAGGCGCAGTTGCGCCGTACCGTGTCCTAACCAAGTGATCTCTACCATTGTCTAATCGGTCCCTTCGCGCGTTCCAAACCGTCTCCGTATTTCGCCAGACCGGGAATGGTCACCGGCAGGCGCCCCGTGATCGGAATCTCCCCGAACATCGCCTTCACCGCCGCCACCTCGGAGGTCGGCGCGGTGCTGTAAGTCGTCAGATACGCCGCCACATTCGGGAAGCTGCGTAGCAGATAGGGGCTCCCGAGCGCGATCAGCACCACCGCCTGGGGTCCATTCATCAGGCTGGTCACAAGACCGCCCATATTGCCGCCGAGCGCGACCGAGACAAACGCCGCCGCTACAACGACGCCGCACGTTGCGGTGTCGCGCGCGATTTGATCCAGTTCACCGGCCGTCATCGTAGGATCGACTCGCGTAATCGGCATGTCCGGCGCGCGCCGCCGCGCCTCGCGATTCAACACGCGGCCCGCCTGCGAATACCGCGCTTCTGTCAGCAGCACCAGACACGGCTTCCCCGCCGGATCGAGCGGCAGCAGATGCTTGTCGTCCTTCACCAGCGTCACCGCGCGGTCGGCGATATCCTGCGCCCGCGCCGCGGCGTCGGGCGAATCGAGCGCGTCGCTCAGCGCGTCCAGGTCCACCAGCTTCGAGCGATTCAGTCCCAACCGCGCTTTCGCCGTCAGGATTTTCAGCGCGCTCTGGTCGATTCGTTTGCGCGTCAGCTTCCCGCTCTTGATCGCGGCCAGCACGGCGCGAATCGCCACCTCCGGATCGGGCGGCATCAGCAGCACGTCGGCCCCCGCTTCAAGCGACCTCACCGACGCAATCCCCGACGGGAACTGTTTCGCGAGACCCTGCATGTCCATCGCATCGGTGACGATCAGCCCGTGAAATCCCAGCTCCTTCCGCAGCACGCCCGTTAGAATAGGCGTCGAAACGGTCGCCGGAACGCCCTCCGGATC
>JBDTAT010000009.1:0-2867 GCA_039924505.1 Bryobacteraceae bacterium | reverse complement strand
GCCGTGAATCCACACTTCACCATCGTGGCGCTCCACTTCCGCGCCCATGGCGGCCATACAGCCGAGCGTGGACTGGCAGTCGGCGCCGGTGGAATAATTCTTGATCTTCGTGATTCCCCCGGCGATGCCGCCGAGCATGGCATAGCGATGCGAGATGGATTTATCGCCCGGCAGGCGGATGGTTCCGCGGACGGACTTTACGGGAGAAATGCGCTCAGTCATGAAAGACTTTAGTGTAGCGTGAATCGAAGAGAGCCACGATTGCGGCGCGGCCGCTGGTGCCTTCATGCAGGCATACAGAAAACCGCTCCCTTACGGTCACGGCTCGGTTTGGCGCGGCTCGGTTTGGGGAGGCCGGTGTTCGAGGCGGCTTCGGCTGGATCCAGTGTTTGCGCCGGCCGGGGACGGTTTAGCGGTGCTGGGGCTAGAACATGTAGAGCGGAGTTCCGGCGGCTTCGGTTTCCTCCACCGGCGCGCCGGCGCCTACGGGCTGCTCCTGAAGTTCCTTCACTTGGCGGCAGTAGATGCCGGTGTCGCCGAGATAGACCTCGAGTTCCGAGGGGCGCGGCAGGGTGCCTTGAATCAGGGCTTCGGAGAGCGGGTCCTCAATATATTTCTGCAGGGCGCGCCGCAGGGGACGCGCGCCGTAGCTGCGGTCCGAGCAGGTTTTCTCAAGAATGTATTTTGCCGCGTCCGGCGCCAGGCGGATTTTGATCTGCTTGGCGACCAAGTTGAGATTAATCTGGTCCACCAACAGGTCGACGATCTTCAGCAGGTCTTCGTCCAGGAGCGACGTGAACAGAATCACTTCGTCGAGCCGGTTGAGGAACTCCGGGTTGAACGCGCGCTTCACCTCGCCCATCACCTGGTCTTCGACCTTCGGTGGAACGCCGCTGTTGGACGGCGCGGCGAACCCGATCTGGCTGCGCTTTTCGAGAAATCGCGCGCCCAGGTTCGAGGTCATGATGATGATCGTATTTTTGAAATCGACCGTATTGCCGAGACCGTCGGTGAGTTGTCCGTCTTCAAAGACCTGCAGCAGGATGTTGTAGACGTCGGGATGGGCTTTCTCGATTTCGTCGAGCAGGATGACGGAATAGGGTGCGCGCTTCACGCGCTCAGTCAACTGGCCGCCTTCCTCGTAACCGACGTAGCCCGGAGGCGAGCCGATGAGCTTCGAGACCGAATGCTTTTCCATGAACTCGCTCATGTCGAAGCGGATCAGCGATTTTTCGCTGCCGAACAGGAAGTCGGCGAGCGCGCGGGCGACTTCGGTCTTGCCGACGCCGGTGGGTCCGAGGAACAGGAAGGAACCGGCGGGGCGCTTGGGCGATTTGAGGCCGGCGCGGGAACGGCGGATGGCGCGCGAGAGAGCGGATATAGCCTTTTCCTGGCTGACGACGCGCTTGTGCAGTTCTTCTTCAATGCGCAGCAGCTTGGCGACTTCTTCCTCGCGGATGGCGGTCATGGGCACGCCGGTCCAGCGGGCGACGACGTCTTCAATGTCGTCCTTGGTAACCACGCCGGTGGAGGTGTCGTCGAGATTGTACTTATCGCGCAGGAGGCGGAGATTCTCGCGTTCCTTGCGCTCCTCGTCGGAATAGAAGCGGGCTTTTTCGAACTCGTGATTGGCGATCGCGTTCTCCATCCGGTGGACGATGAACTTGATGCGCTTCTGAATGTCGGCGACTTCGCCCGGCAGCGTGGTCTGGCGCAGCTTGACGCGCGCGCCGGCTTCGTCGATCAGATCGATGGCCTTGTCGGGCAGGAAGCGGTCGGGGATGAAGCGGCTGGAGGCGTAGACGGACGACTCGATGGCTTCGTCGGTGTAGGCGACCGCGTGGAATTTTTCGTAGCGTTCCTTGATGCCGAACAAGATGCGGACGGCGTCGGTTTCGGTCGGCGGCGGGACTTTGACGGCCTGGAAGCGGCGCTCGAGCGAACGGTCCTTTTCAATCGACTTGCGGTATTCGCCCGGCGTGGTGGCGCCAATGCACTGGATCTCGCCGCGCGAAAGCGCCGGCTTCAAGATGTTGGCGGCGTCGAGCGATCCTTCGGCGGAGCCTGCGCCGACGAGCGTGTGCAGCTCATCGATGAAGATGATGGCGTTTTGATTTTCCATCAGCTCCTTCATGATGGTCTTCAGACGCTCCTCGAACTGGCCGCGGTACTTGGTGCCGGCGACGATAAGCGAAAGGTCGAGCGCGAGGATGCGTTTGTCGGAGAGGAACGACGGGACGTCGCCGTCGGCGATTTTCTGAGCGAGACCTTCGACGATGGCGGTTTTGCCGACGCCCGGCTCACCGATCAGCACCGGATTGTTCTTGGTGCGGCGGCACAGAATTTGGACGACGCGCTCCAACTCGTAATCGCGGCCGATCAACGGGTCGAGCGAGCCATCGATAGCGGCCTGTGTGAGGTCGCGGCTGAACTCGGCGAGCAGAGAGCTTTCCTTAGGGCGGTTTGACGACATTTTTTCCGACGACGAGCGGGCGATCTCCTCGCGCACCTGGGAGAGCCGCAGTCCGCGCTCATGCAGGATTTCGGCGGCAAAGCATTTCTCCTCGCGCAACAAACCGAGCAGCAGGTGTTCGGTGCCAATGTGCTTGTGGTTCAGGCGCTCGGCTTCCTCGGCGCCATAGGCGAGCACGCGCTTGCACTCGTGACTCAAGGGCAGATCCACGGACGTGGACACCTTCTCGCGGATGGTCGTGTGGGCCTCGATCTGCTTGCGGATGGACTCCAGCGCCGCGTGCGAGCGGAGGAACCGGTTGGCCAGCGCCTTATCCTCGCGCAGCAGCCCCAGAAGCAGATGTTCGGTCTCAATACAAGGACTGCCGAACTGGCTGGCTTCATACCGGGCGAAA
>JBDTAT010000008.1:0-3255 GCA_039924505.1 Bryobacteraceae bacterium | reverse complement strand
GCGGAAGGTGAACCGCTCGTGGTCATACCCCAGCAACGCCAACACCGTGGCGTGAAACTCGTGGATGTGTACCGGGTCCTTGATGATGTTGTAGGAAAAATCGTCCGTCTCGCCATGGACGGCGCCGGGCTTTGAGCCGCCGCCCGCCATCCACATGGTGAAGCAACGCGGATGATGGTCGCGACCGTAATCGTCTTTCGTCAGCCGGCCCTGGCAATAGACCGTGCGCCCGAATTCGCCGCCCCAAATGACCAGCGTGTCGTCCAACATGCCGCGCTGCTTCAAATCGAGAATCAGGCCGGCCGCCGGCTGGTCGGTTTCCTTGCAGCGCTTCGGAAGATTTATTGGCAGGTCGGCGTGATGATCCCAGTCGCGATGATAAAGCTGGATGAAGCGCACGCCGCGCTCGGCCAACCGGCGCGCGAGCAGGCAATTCGACGCGAACGTGCCGGGTTTGTTGGCGTCCGGACCGTAGAGATCCAGAATCTGCCGCGGCTCTTTCGATAGATCCGTCAACTCCGGTATCGACGTTTGCATCTTGAACGCCATTTCGTATTGCGAAATGCGCGTCGAAATTTCCGGATCGCCGGTTTCATCGAACGCCATGCGATTCAGCTTGCCGAGCGCCCCTAGGAAATCCCGCCGGTCGTCGCGTGTGAAGCCGTGGGGATCGGATAGGAACAACACCGGGTCGCCCACGGAACGGAACTTCACGCCCTGATATTTGCTGGGCAGAAAACCGCTGCCCCACAACCGGTCGTAGAGCGGTTGCCCTCCGCCGCCAGATCCGGGAGAAATCATCACGACGAACGCGGGCAGATCCTCGGTTTCGCTGCCGATGCCGTAGGAGATCCAGGATCCCATGCTCGGCCGGCCGGCGCGCTGCGATCCGGTCTGCATCAGCGTCACCGCCGGATCGTGATTGATGGCGTCCGTGTGGAGCGATTTCACGAACGTCAGATGGTCCGCGATTTTGGCGGTGTAGGGAAGCAACTCGCTGATCCATGCTCCCGATTCGCCGTGACGCGCAAACGTGAACTTGGATGGCACGACCGGAAAACTGGATTGCGAAGCGGACATGCCGGTCAGCCGTTGGCCATTGCGTATGGAATCGGGCAGGTCGCTGCCCTGCAGATCTTTCAGCTTGGGCTTGTAATCGAACAACTCCATCTGCGAAGGGCCGCCGGATTGAAACAGATAAATGACGCGCTTGGCCGTTGGCGGAAAATGCGGCAGCCCTGGGAGGCCGCCGGTGGCGGCGCGGAGGTCGCGCGCCAGCAGACCGGCCAACGCGGGGATGCCGAGCCCTGTGGCGGCGCGGCTGAAGAAATACCGGCGAGTTTCGAAATCGGGCATCGGGGCTACTCTTTCGTGATGGTCTCATCGAGATTCAAAAGCAGGCTGGCAACGCTCGAGTACGCCGCCAACTCCGGCGCCGGAAGCGCCGCATCGCGCGGGGAATCTCCGTTTGCGAGAAATTCATCCGCGGCTTTCACGTCGTTTCCATAGCGCCTTTCAAAGCGATGCAACATTTCCAGAACCACTTGAGTTTCGTCGCGGCGGGGCGGTCGGGCCAGCACCAGGCGGTACAGAAACGCGATCTTGTCCTCCGGCGCCGCGCCGCCCTCGCGTATCATGCGTTCGGCAACCTTGCGCGCCGCTTCAAGAAACGTCTCATCGTTCATCAGGTTCAGCGCCTGGAGCGGTGTATTGGTGCGCGTCTCACTGACGGTGCAGGTCTCGCGCGACGGCGAATCGAAATTCATCATGAACGGCGGCGCCACGGTCCGCTTCCAATAGGTGTAGAGCGAGCGCCGGTACAGCCCTTCGCCCTTATCGGGCACGTAGCCTTTTCCGCCGGCGAGTTCCTGCCAGAGGCCCGGGGGCTGGTACGGCTTCACCGACGGCCCGCCGATTTTCTCTACCAGAAGGCCCGCGAAATCCAGCGCTTGATCGCGAATCTCCTCCGGCCCCAGGCGCAATCGCGGCCCGCGCGCTAGCAGCCGGTTCTCCGGATCCTTCTGTTCCATCTCCGGCGTCACGTTCGAGGATTGCCGGTAGGTTGCGCTCATCACAATAGTCTTCTGGAGCGCCTTCACGTTCCAGCCGCTGTCCATAAATTGAACGGCCAGCCAGTCGAGCAGTTCGGGATTGGACGGCGGGTCGCCCTGCGAACCGAAATCCTGAACGGTCTTCACGATCCCGGTTCCGAAGTACGTCTCCCAATAACGATTCACGGTGACGCGCGCGGTCAAGGGATTCGAGCGGTCCACCAGCCAGCGCGCCAGGCCCAGGCGGTTGTCCGGCCATTCCGGCTTCAGCGGCGGAAGCACCGACAGCACGCCGGGCGTGACTTTTTCGCCAGGATTATCGTAGACGCCGCGCTTCAGAACAAACGTGCCGCGAGGCGCCTTCATCTCCTGCATCACCATGACGGTGGGAATGGAATCGTAGTATTTATCGCGTTCCCCGCGCGCAGCGCGAAGCTGAGCGCGAACGCGGCCGATATCGGCTGGGACCGGGGTTTCTATAAAACATGCGCGCAGCTTCGACGCTTGCGCGGGGGTCCGGGAGGCGGCCGGCATGGCGGCAATTTCGCGGATCGTTTCGTGAACGGGAAGCATGGCCGCTTGCTCCGGTGTCAGTGCCAGATTGTAGACGCGCACATCGGCGATCTCGCCTTGGAACCGGAGACCGCCGGCCGCTCCGATGCGGAACGGCCGCTTGCCTTTCATGGGCCAGACCAGCTCATCGAACAGAATTTTCATTTTCTGTTCCGAGCCGTTCACGTAAATGTGGACGCCAGACGCTTTTCGCTTGCCGTCGTAGGTCACCAGCACGTGCTGCCACTCGTGCAGTTTCACGGGCTGCTCGGTTTCAACGCGCAGGCCTAGGTCCGTCCAGCGATAAATGACGTGGAGGCGAATCTTTCCGTCGATTAAATAGAGGCCGTGACCCTGGCCCTCGAAATAATCGTCGGAGTGCGAAAGAATGGCTCCTTTGGGAGCGTCCGGCTTGATCCAGGCGGCGAAAGTGAACGGCTCGGTGTAGTCGAAATTGCCGGTCGGCTGCACGGATTCCAGATACCGCTTTCCGTCGAAACGGCGCGCCGGGCCCATGGGGCCGGCCGTAACGGGGACGACGCAACTGGCGGCATTCGGTTCGCACCCGCCGATCTTTTCCGCCCCTTCGGCGCCCTGCCGGAATACCAGTCCTTCGGTGGGCGTCCAATCGGGCGCGGATGACCGGGCGAAT
>JBDTAT010000007.1:0-4162 GCA_039924505.1 Bryobacteraceae bacterium | reverse complement strand
CGGTAAATCATCTGGCCAGCCACAAAAGAGTTCATGGTGAGGCCGCCGCCGCTGCCGAATCCCAGCAGGAACGAAGCAAAGCCGTCGCCACCGGAAGGCGCGAACGGACTGGCCGTCGTCATGTTCGAGTCGAAGTTGAAGGAGCCGGAAGGATTGTTTTGCTGGTAGTAGTTATGCGTCAGCCGGCGTATTTCCGCGCCGAATTTCAGCGTATGCTTGCCGGCTATTTTGGTGATGCTGGGGGCGGCGGAATAGCTGTCATCGCGGTCCACGATGGTGCTGCCGGTGCCGCTGGTGCTGAACACGCCGTTATAACCGGTGACCAGCGGAATCGGTTGCACGCGGAAAGCGACTACATTATTGAGCGCGGCGGGCCAGCCCAGTTGAGTCAGATCGTAGCCCAGCGAGAGCGGGGTTCGATCGTAGCTGAAGCGCAAATAGGCGATCCGGAAATCGCCGATCGTGGTCGGTGAAAAAGAGTAGGTGTCGGCGATCACCGCCTGATTGGTGTTAAACGCTTCCGTACACCGGTCCACACAGGTTTTCGTGCCATACGGGTCGATGGGCAGATTGAGATTATTCCAGTAGGTGTAGCGGATAAAGGCGCGCTGCTTGTCCGAGAAGCTGTGATCGACGCGTCCGTTGTACTGGTAGTTATCGCCGCCGACGCTGGCGTTGGCCGTATAGTTGTTAACCGCCGTGAACGGCGACCCCGGGCCATTGGCGTGCGCCCACAGATTCGTCATCACTTTCGCCGCCGGGTCGATGCGGCTCGAGGGAATAATGTTGCCGGGGAACGGCGTGCGGGAGATGACTTCCGCGCCGCTCGAGTTGGTGGCGCAGGCGGGGTTACCCAGCCGGCCGCAGGTGGTCAGCGTGTCGTATATCGGGATCAGCGCGCCTGAACTATTCCGGACATTGGAAAAATCGCCCGCCCGCTGCGCATCGGTGGGAACCGTGTAGGTGTAAGAAGCGCCCTGCCGGAGCTTGAAGCCTTCATAGCTGAAGAAGAAGAAGGTCTTGTCCTTTCGCACCGGGCCGCCAATGTTTCCCCCGTATTGATTCTGCGTGAACGCCGGACGCGCTACACCGGCCTTATTGTTAAAAAAAGTGTTGGCGTTCAAAACCTTGTTGCGGAGGAACTCATACAGGCTGCCGTGAAAGGCGTTGGTGCCGGATTTTGTCGTCAGATTGATCGCGCCTCCGGCCAGACGGCCGAACTCGGGGCCCAGGTTGTTGGTCTGCACGCGGAACTCCTGAATCGCATCCTGCGTCGGAACCAACGACGTCAGATTGTCGTAGGCGGTATTCACCGGGGCGCCATCGATGTAGGCGGCGCTTTCGTTCGACTGCCCGCCCCCGATCTGATAGTTGCCCCATGCGAAGGGGTTCGCGCCGGTCGGAGTGGTTCCCGACTGGCCGCCGGGGACGACGCCCGGAACCAACGCTACCAGGCCAAACACGTTGCGTCCGTTTAGCGGCGATTCGAGCACTTTTCTCGCTTCCACCACCTGTCCCAGGGAAGCGTCTTGGGTCTGGAGCAGCGGCGTTTGCGCGGTCACTTCAACCACCTGATTCACATCGCCGAGCTGCATCGAAACGTCGATGCGGACGGCGCTTTGCACTTCCACCGTGATCGGCTCCCGGACGAAATGGCGGAACCCGGCCTTCTCCACTTCCACCTTGTATTGGCCGGGCACAAGATTGACAAACTGGAAATTTCCCGATCCATCGGCCTGCATCGTCCTGCGCTCGCCGGTTCCGAGATTCGTGAGGATTACGTCCGCTTGCGGCATCGCGCTGGAAGAGGCATCCGTCACGGAGCCGACGATGGATCCGTAGAAAGTCTGACCGAACGACGCGGCGGCCGCCAGCAGCCACACGAGATATGGTGCGAATCTGATCTTCATAAAATCCCCCCAAATCCCCGCTGGGATTCGGAGCAATAGTATCGGAATCAAAAACAAAATACAAGCGGGTGAACAGGCGAAATATAACCGGCTATCTGCCGCCGTCGCGGATTTCGGCAAGGAGCCTCCGCGCCGTGTCCGAATCGGGATCGAACTCCAGCGCCCGCAGCAGCGTGGCTTCAGCGGCGGCCGGATCGCCTGCCTGGTATTGGGCTACCGCCAGGTTCATGCTGGCGCCTGTCAACGCAGGACTGCGCGCCAGCGCATCGGCCCACAGGCGCATTGCTTCCCGCGCGCGGCCTCGTTTGACATAGTAGGCGCCCAGGTTAACCGCTGCGGCCACGTCGGCCGGGTCCAATCGGACGACCCTCTCGGAGAGCGCCATGGCTTGGTCTTCCTTGCCGGCGCGGTCGTAAAGCTGGGCGAGTTGCGTGAGAACCATGGTGTCATCGGGATCGCGCGCTTCCGCTTTCCGCAACAGATCGTACGCCCGCTGCCGCAAGCCGGCGTCGGCGTCCGCCACTTTCGCATACGCCAGGGCAAGGTCCCGGTCATCCACTGGTGTCTTCCAAAAAGCGCAAAGGGTGCGGCGCGCACCATCGTCCGGGGCAGAAACCATTTCACGTCGCACTCCGTTTTGCGCGAGTTTCTGAGGAGACACGAGCGATTGCCCGCCGGCTGGAGATCCGCCGCCTGGAGAACTGGTGACGCCCCCTTCGCGCCGTGGGATTGTATGATCCGTGAACACGGCGTGCTCGGTGTCCCGGATTCCGCTTTTCGGCATATGGCAACCGATGCAATCGTCCTGAGCCTCCCGGCGCGCTGCCGGATCCCCCTTGCAAGCCGCCGGCTGGTGGCATTTCTCGCACCGCGCCCGATAGAACGCCACGCGCCGGGCCGGCTCCGGTTCGCCGTGTGGGTCGTGGCAGGAACCGCACCAGAGGCCGTCTCCACTCGCTCTCTTGCAGGCGCTCTGCTGTAGCTTCTCGAAGTGGCTGTTCGCGCTCATGACGGCGCCGGGGCCGGTCCAGACGAAGTACGCCGCGTAGTCGGATAGCAATTCTCCGGGCCGGTAATCGCCATCCTTGGCGCGGACACGGACAATCCTGGCCGCTCCTGTTAGGTGGCACTGGGCGCAGACGCTGTCCCGCCGCGCCGAATCCAGCTTCGCCGGGTTGACGATGCCGCTACCGCCTTTGGCATTCCCCGAGGTCATCCTGGTCACGTGGTTCCGCCCCGGCCCGTGGCATCTCTCGCAACTGACGCCCCCTTCCAAAAATGGCGCCGCGCTGAAGCGGTATTCCGTGCCGGCGGTCGGTTGCAACCGGCTGGCGTGGCATTGCAGGCACCCGGTCCCCACCGCCCGCGTCAGATGGATAGAAGAGTGCTGTTGGTAACCGGGGGAAATATCCCACTTCGCGTCGAGCGAATAGTAGGAAACCGGAGCTTGAAACAAGAATCCGTCGAGAGAAAATAAGTAGGCGCGTGCGACGCGGCCCGATCCGACGAACCATCCGAGAAGGCGCTGTCCCCGCGTGCCAGAGCTGGCGCGCGAGAACTCCAGCCGGTATCCGTCCGGCGCCGCCGTTACGCGATACTCCGCTCCCGAGGCCGGGTCGGAGAAGCCGGCGCGCTCGAAATTCTCCCGGAACTCGCCGGTTCCGGTTTTCCCACTGCTGCGGGACATACTCGTTTTGGAATACTTGCGGTAGATTTCCGCGTGGCACCTGGCGCAGGCCTTGCTCCCCACTTCCCGATCGACTCCCGGAGCGGTCTGCCCCATTGCCGCGATCATGGGGAACAGCACAAAGAGGAGATGATTACCTGCCACGCCCGGCACTTTACATCGCCCGCTCACGTCCCCAAGTTCAACACACACTGAGGCGGAATTCCATTACACCGCCCGGCGTGGCGTTTTGGGTTGGTTGTGTTGCAAAAAGGTTGTGGCGCCATAGTCCATGTATGGACGTTATCAAATTCGTTCAACATCTGCTGCTACCGGAAATATTCCAGAAACACTCCGGCCTACTTTATTGGCCGAAGGCGGCCAGCGCGTCGAGGATCTGGCGGCCGTAGCGCTGGATTTTGCGTTCACCCACCCCCCGCACGGCGAGCAACTCCGCCAGCGTGCGCGGACGCAGCCGGCAGAGATCCTCCAGGGTAGAGTCGTGGAGGATGACGAAGCCCGGTACGCTTTCCCGGCGCGCGGTTTCACGACGCCAACCGCGCAGGTGCTCCGCCAGATCCCGATT
>JBDTAT010000006.1:0-3414 GCA_039924505.1 Bryobacteraceae bacterium | reverse complement strand
CGGCGATAGTTTGGTAAATGCCGGCATGCGCCCGCTGCCAGTATGAATGATGGAGCCGACTTCGCGCTCATCATATTTAGACGCGACATCGACGAGCGAGGGAAATTCCGGCGGTGAACCGCGGCGGTCTTCGCGATGGCAACTGGCGCAGTTGCGGGCATAGAGAGTTTTGCCGCTGACGGCGGTGCCAGCTGCCGGGCGAGGGACCAGGCGCAGCACCCAGGCCATCTCGTTCGCGTTCACGTAGAGCAGGCCGGTAGAAGGATCGAAGGCGGGGCCGCCCCATTCGCCGCCGCCATCGAAACCCGGAAAGACCACGGTGCCCTGCAAACTGGGCGGAATGAACTGTCCCCCGTGGCGCAAGGTTTTCAGACGTTCGAGCACGGCCTGATGGGCTTCGGGCGTGCGATTGGTGACGATCTCCTCGGTGAAATTCTGACGCGCGAAAGGTGGCGGCTTCACGGGGAGTATCTGAGTTTTCGAGGTTACCTCGCCATCTACATCGGATTGCGGGTAGGCTCGGGATTCGACGGGATAGAGCGGCCGGCCGGTTTCGCGGTCGAGCACGAAGACGAATCCGGATTTGGTGATTTGCGCGACGGCGTCGACCAGTTTGCCGTCGTGGAGAACGGTGACCAGGGCGGGCGGGGCGGGGAAGTCGCGGTCCCACAGGTCGTGCTTGACGGCTTGAAAATGCCAGACGAGCGTGCCGGTAGCGGCATCGATCGCCAGGACGCAATTAGCGAACAGGTCGTCGCCGGCGCGATTGGCGCCGTAAAAATCGAACGACGCCGAGCCGGTCCCGGCGAAGACGAGGCCACGCCTGGTGTCGAGACTCAGGCCCGACCAACTGTTGGTTCCACCGCTGTAGGTCCAGGCGTCTTTGGGCCAGGTGTTGTAGCCGGGTTCACCCGGATGCGGGAGGGTATGGAAACTCCAGCGCAGTTGACCGGAACGGACATCGTATGCGCGGATATCGCCGGGTGCGGCCGGCAGGTTTTCATTCACCAGGCTGCCGACGATGAGAAGGTCTTTGTAAACGATCCCCGGGCTGGTGGCAGTGATGTAGACGTCGGCGGGCGGACGGCCGAGGTTTTCACGCAGGTCGATGCGGCCGTCATGGCCGAAATCTGGCGCGGGCTTGCCGGTGCGGGCGTCGAGCGCATAGAGAAAATGCCGCGAGACGAAAAATACGCGTTGCGCCGCGCCCTGTGCGCTTTCCCAGAACGTCATGCCGCGATTACGCTCCTTGGTTTGCGGCAGGTGCAGAGCGGCGTTGGGATCGAAACTCCAAAGGAGTCTGCCAGTCGCGGCGTCAAGCGCAATGGCGCGCAATTTCGGGGAGGTGGCGTACAGGATGCCGTGGGCGACGATGGGGTTGCACTGCATTTCCGAGCGCGGGAAAACGTCGCCGGTATCGAAAGTCCAGGCGACCTGGAGCTTGCCGACATTAGCGCGGCTAATCTGGTTGAGCGCCGAGTAGCGGATGTTCTCAGCGCTGCCGCCATAGACGGTCCAATTGCGAAAACCGGTTTGGGGCGTGGCGCGCGGAGAAGAAGCCGCGACGATCGGGGACGCGAATACGAGAGCGGCGAATCCGATGTGGAATTTCATGATGTGCCGAAAGACGATGTTCCAATATATTCGATTTCCGATTGCGGTAGCGAAGGGGTACAATACTGGGCATGGAAATACCACGCCGAGGATTTCTGCAGACTGCGATGCTGGCCGGGCTGGGACAGGCCGCCGGCCGCGCCGCTACGACGAAGCCGGGGATGCCGGGACCGTTTCCGGGGCGGGTGATCGCGGTGGAACATCCGGGGTCGCTCGCTGGCGGAATCTACCAGGAGCGGCCGATCCGCCAGATGATGGAAAAAGGAATGACGTCGCTGACGGGCGCTCCGGGTTGGACGGACGCGTGGCGCTCGCTGTTTGAAAAGGGCGACGTGGTGGGAATCAAGGTGAGCCCGGTGGGCGGCGCGAAGCTGTGTTCGGACGCGACCGTGATGCACGCGATTCTGGATGGCCTGAAGGAAGCCGGCGTGTCCGGAAAGGACGTGATCGTCTACAACCGGTACCGGCAGGAGACGCTGACGGCGGGTATCGACAAATGGGTTCCGCCGGGAGTGCGGATGGAATTTGGGTCGGAGGCCTACGGAGAAATCCAGCTCGACATGGGCGGGTACGATCCGGACCATTATATGGAGATGGCGCTGGTGATTCCGGGCGGCAAGTTGAGCGACGCGCACTACCGGCGCTCCTATGTGGCGAAGACCATCACGCAGCACGTCAACAAGTTCATCAATCTGCCGGTGCTGAAGCATCACCAGTCGGCGGGCGTGACCATTGCGCTGAAGAACATGTCGCATGGCATGGTGAATAACGTGAATCGCAGCCACAATACGCCGACGGCGAACGCGTGCGGCGTCTTCATTCCGTCGGTGGTGAGTCTGCCGGTGATTCGCGAAAAGGCCGTGCTGCATATTTGCGACGGCGTGAAGGCGGGCTACCATGGAGGCCCGGGCACGCCGGTGAAGTACATGTGGGAGAACAAGACGATGTACTTCGCGACCGACCCGGTGGCGCTGGATAAAACCGGTTGGAAGGTAATCGACGCCAAGCGCGCGCAGGAAGGGTTGGCGCCCATTGCGGAGTCGAAGCCGGACGCGGCGAGCCATTTTCTGAATTGCCAGATTGAACATATTGAATTGGCCGGCGATTTGGGGCTGGGTGTTTTCGACGACAAAAAGATCGATGTGCGGCGGTTCACGCTGGCGTGAACGGGCGCACTACGGCCTCAAGAACGATTGGATAAAACTCACGAGGACGGTGGTTTTATGACCGCCCCCGGAGAGGTGAGAACTTCGTCGGCCGCTTCCGGCGATCCGAATCGCGAAGACTGGTTCGAGGCCCGCACCTCAACCGAATCTCCGTATTTCAGACCACTTTCAAACGACTTCCTACACATTCTTCTTTCCGACACCGGTGCCGGCGCCGGATTCCCTCCAAGAACTCGCGCAAAACGGAGTGCGGCGCGAAACTGTTCCTGCCTCGGACGATGGTGCGCGCCGCACCCTTTGCGCTTTGGAGAATCCGGCGACACCAGAAGTTTAGAAGCATCGTTGACCGACGTACTGCGCTCCCGAGATAGTTATCGCACGGGCACCGCTGAAAACGAACCGGTGGGAATGGCCGGCGGCCTGTGAGATGTGGGGTAAGGGGTTGAGTTGATTGGGGATGAAGGTGGATGAAATTTATTTTGGATGGACGTGAACGGGTGCGAGGATGAGTTAATTCCCGAAGAGCTACACTGTTATCAGAGTTGCTGTCGCTTGGTAATCTGGAGGATCGTATGAACGCGTTGCTGGAACGGCTGGACACAAAGCTACGGGAATGGAAATTGGAGACTGCCGA
>JBDTAT010000005.1:0-3508 GCA_039924505.1 Bryobacteraceae bacterium | reverse complement strand
CCGGCGAATCGCACGTAGTCGGCCTGGTTGGTGCGCGGCGTCCACTGGACCGGCGTGTTGTTCGTATAAACGGCGATCGCCGTGTTAATGAATTTCAATTGCGCCGGTGTAATCGACGCGTCGATGGTGTACGGCACCACGCCGCCCGGCCACAAGAAACTGGGATCGGCATAGAACACGCCGAACTTGCGGGCGTGATTCTTCGCCTCCATCGGCGGCGGCGTTTTCGCGACGTCTTCCGCGCCGCCGAGAATGATGTCTCCCTGCCACATCGCCCGGCCGTTCACTACGTTGTAGGTGACGCGCCGGCCGCGCCACCATCCGCTGTGCAAATCCGCTCCCACCACCGTCGCCGCCAGTGCCAGAATCAGAATTAGGAAAAGAATGCCAGGACGTCGCATGGAAGCTCTTAGTGTATCGAACCCGGCCTGCGGTACAATCACTCTCAAGAACCTTGCCGCCCGTCTCAAAAGCCCGGCTCCCCGGCCCCTTCCAGCGCGAAGTGGAAATTTCGGTTGCGCGCGGATGCCTTTTCGTCGAGGAGACGGTGCCGGTGCCGGCCGGTTACCAGCTCGTCATCGAGTCGGTTTCCATCCGCCACCTCGCGCCGCTTGGTTCGGAGCAGTCGGTGGAAGTCGCCCTCACCACGCGCGCCGGCGGAAATCCGGCAACGTTGTTTTTCTACCCGGCGCCGGTCGAAGGCGGAAGCAATTTCGGAGCGGATGTCTTCTCGCTTCACCAGTCGGTTCGTATCTACGCGGACCCGGGCAATAGGATCACGCTTCGTGTCACACGAAATCAGCCCGCCGGAAAAGCCTACGCGAAAATCGTTCTGTCCGGGAATTTGATTCCAGCGCGAACGGCCGCGGGCTAGCAGCGCGCACGCCGGCAAACCGGCGCCGGCCCGTACACCCGAAGTCTATTTTCGAGAGAGCCTCGAAGCGCACAGCGCGAGTTCACTCGCAGGAACGGCCGGGGCTATCGCGCGGCCGGCGTGAACTTGAAATCGGAAACTCCGATTTCGTCGCTCCCTGGAATATTGAAGCCGAACGTGCCGTCGGCGAAGTTGCGCCCCGATTCCTTCCAGTCGTCGAGCACCACCCACTGGCCATTGACGCGCATCTTGTGGATTATACGGCCCGGGCTGACGTCGATTTGAATCGTGTAGGACTTGTCTTTGTCCTCTTCGTGCTGCGTCTTCTCGTGGTCGGAGCTCTTGCCATCCGCCACGTCTTTGGACGAGAAACTCTTCTTGTCAAGGTCGAACAGCGCGTAGTCCTTGGAGTCTTTGTAGTTCAAGAACCAGCGAATGTGGCTGCCGTGAAACACGCCGCCGCGTTTGAGCAGCTCCACGGTAAACACAAACGTCCCCGCCGTTGGCATAGCCTTAAACTGAACGAAACCGCCACCCTTGTGGACAAAAACGCCTTCGTCGTCTTTTACCCATGAGGCGGGATCTTTCCAATCGGCCATGGTGCCGATATGAACCGGCGGCGGCGCAGCCTTCTCGGGGGTCAGATGCAACTCCACGGTGCGTGTTCCGCCGGCCACCACAATCACCCGTCCGGACTTCTCGGCGAAGCCTGGCGCCCGCGCGGTGAAGGTGTAGACGCCGGTTGGCAACTGCACCGAATTCCCGTTCACGGGGAGCGATAGCGTCTCGTCGGCGTGGTGGTAGGAGACGGCCGCGTTGGCCGGCGTCACCGCAATCTGCACGGCGCCCGTGGAGGCGTTCATCGCCAGGTCCGCCCCGCTAAGTGCGATGGTATCGCCTGCCTTAAAACTGCGCGCCAGTTTCTTCGGCAGGTAGTGTTCGCGGCGTAGTTCGATTACGTGATCGCCCGGCGCAACATTTGCATGGGAGAAAGCGCCGTCCGGCCCAACCGTGCCAAGACTCTGCTGATCGAGAAATATCTGCGTGCCGGGCGCCGCGCCGCGAATATTCAGCACCGCCACGCGCGGCAGCGGTTTCAACGCGAATTCCAATCGCGCTTCTTCGCCTTTTTTTATCGTTGCTTGCTGCAGGGCGACCTCCTGGAATCCAGGCTTCGACACGCGCACCGCGACGTTGCCAGGTGTCCATGTAATGCGGAGCTGGCCGCGCTGGGTCTTGCGCCGGTACTCTTTATTGTTTAGAAAAACACTGACGTCATCCTCGCCGGTGGATACCACTAGCGTGCCGGCGTTCACGTCCGATTTCAGAAACGCGGTCAGCGTGGGCGCCGGGCCGAAGCTCACGCTCAGCTTCTTCTCGTCTTTCCCTTCGCCGATGGTCATGTCGTGGTCGCCGGCCGTAACGCCGCTCAAATCCAAACCGGCGGGTCCCGAGTCTCCCTGAGGCTGTCCGTCCAGGCCAATCTTCAAAGAAGCCGGACTGGCCGCTACATGCGCTTGCCCGCCGGAGCTCGATACCAGCACCGCGATCAGATTCTTGGCGGTCACCGGCCCGTCAATCGCAGGCGGTTTCCCGGACGTCACGTCGAAGGAGAATGTCGAATCGCCTCCCGATTTGGTGGTGACGTGTACCACGTGCTTGCCATTTTTTACGCCATCGAGGATGAGCTGACCTTCCAGCAGGTCCCGCGCCGGTTGATCGTCCAGAACCACCTTGGCCGGTTCGTCGCCAAACAGGCGGACGGTTTGCGCCTGCGCCTGCAAGATTAGGGCGACGGGCAGCGGCGCGGACCCCGCCGTCACTGTTACGCCGCTGGCGGCCGGCTCGAATCCGTCCAGTATGGCCGTAATCTGATAGTTTCCAGGCGCCAGATTCAGGCGGCAGTTCGACGTGCAGCGAACGTCGCTGTTCACGCGGATGACCGCGCCCGGCGGCGTCGTCGCGATATCCACCGGAACCGTCCCGGCCGGCGGCGGGTTGCGGTGCCGCGCCATCTGGATAAGAACAATGAATCCGGCGAACAGAATCAGTCCGATGACGGCCCCCACCCCGGCTGCGCGCTTCCAATTGGGAGGCGTGCCCGGGAGTGGTGGAGGAGGAGGAGGAGCTGCGCCCACCGGCGACCGGTTTGGCAAAAACTGCGATCCCGCGGCGAACTGGCCCGATGCCGGAAACGCTTCAGGAGCGGACGGCGGCGGCGGGGGATGCGACGGCATTGAACCCATGAACTCCGTGTTCGAGGATGTGGGAATCGGCGCGCCGGCGGTGGGGAACGTTGGGGATTGGCCCGGCACGGCGGCGAGCGTGTCCTTCAGACGCATCCCTTTATTTATCAAGTGCTGCTTGACGTCGGTGACGATAAGCTGCACCTCGAAATCGCCAGAGAACTGTTTCGAGATCTCTTCCAGGCGATAGAAAATCGGTTTTAACCCGGCGAGATCCGAGACCCGCTCGACCTGTTCGTCCAGCCGCTTCAGATCATCGAGGGGCGATGTGTTGGTCGGTTCCTGATCCACAACGCATCCTTTCTTATCCTGCGAACGTCGCATCCAAAGCGCATGTCAGAGGAGGAATCGGCAAGAATCACAATTTAGATTATAGGGGACTGTAGTG
>JBDTAT010000004.1:0-3789 GCA_039924505.1 Bryobacteraceae bacterium | reverse complement strand
GTCGAGGATGGGCGGCCGCGCGATTGAGCGGCAGCAACCGCTCCCCTCGCGGTCGCGGCTCGGATTGAGGCGCGGCGCGGGCGGAAGGGGCACGCTCATGGCGGCGCTGTCGAGTGACGGCGGTCGGCTTATCTGCGCTCGGTCAACTCCAACGTGTGGATACGATCGCACTCGTAACAGTAGCGCGGATCGCTGGTTTTATATCCCGCGGGGTTCTTTGGATCCTTCCGGTCGCACGCCAGGCATCTGCCGTGTTGCCGGCTTCTGCCCTTCGGGTAGTACTCACACCGTTTGGTCTCCGCTTTGCACGTATCGCAATATGCTGTAGCTGAACTCATGGGCGCCTCACTGACGAACGCGCATTGACTATAACATGTTCAGCGTTAGCTGCTCCGCACGCGCCACCGCCATTTGGGACAATACACTCTGTATGATCGTTGAGATCGAAGGCTTGCCGCTGCACCTCGCCCATCCGGATGAGTTGTCCGTTACCTGGGTGGGGCAGGAAGAAGTGATGCGGCAGTTGCTGGCCGCCTGGCTGGTAGTGGACTCAAACGACGTGCCGATGAATCCGCGCCTGCTCGGCAAACCGGGAGTCGGTAAAACCACGCTCGCCTACGCCGCCGCCAAGCGCCTGGACCGCGAAGTCTATATTCTGCAAGGCACCGTCGACACGCGCCCCGAGGATTTACTGGTGACGCCGGTCATTGAGGGCCACGGGAAGCTCCGCTACGTGGCATCGCCGCTGGTCACGGCCATGCTGCGCGGCGGCATCGCGATTCTCGACGAGGGCAACCGCATGAGCGAAAAAAGCTGGGCCAGCCTCGCGCCTCTGCTCGACAATCGCCGCTACGTCGAATCCATCGCCGCCGGCATCAAGATCAAAGCGCATCCGCTATTCCGCATTGTCGCCACCATGAACGACGACTCCTCCACCTTCGACCTTCCAGAATATATTCACTCCCGGCTGCAACCGCAAATCACCATCGATTTTCCCGACCGCCACGAAGAGTTCGCGATCCTGAAAGAGAACCTCCCCTTCGGCGACGACCATATACTGAACTACGTTACCGATTTCCTCCAGCACGCCCACGCCGCCGACGAGCGCTACACCGTCCGCGACGGTATCAACATTATTCGCTTCGCGATGAAGCTCGAAGCCATGGAGTCCGGCGCGCTGCCCCGGCGCGAGGCGCTTCACACCGCCGTTCTCCAGACACTCGGGGAAGAGGCATTGCGGTATGTCCGCGGAGCATGACGCCGCCAGCTTGCGCCGCGGACGCTTCCATTATTTTCCGGTGGTTCCGGGACGCCTGGAATTCAGCATCGCGCTGCGCCGTCTGATTCTCAAGGAGAAGCCGCGCATCGTCGCCGTCGAGCTGCCCGGTATGCTGGAGGGCGCCTATCTCCGCGCCATCGCGCGCCTGCCCGAAATTTCCGTCGCGCTTTATCCCGATGAACTGGACGAAGACCGCGCCGTCTATTTGCCGGTGGAACCCGCCGATCCATTCACCGAAGCCGTACGCAGCGCTCTCGAGATTGACGCCACCGCGCTGTTTCTGGAGCCGGACGTCAGCGATCGCCCGCACTTGCCCGATACCTACCCCGACACCTACGCCATCCGCCGTATCGGTCTTGAAAAATATATCGAAGCCTACCGCGTCCATCCCGCCGCGCGCAGCGAAGAAATCGACGCACACGCGGCCGGCATGGCGTGGAAGCTGCAGGGGGCCGATCCGCTCGCCGAGGTGCTGGTTGTCGTTTCGCTGAATTTGCTCGATCCTCTGCTCGACGCCATGGAAGTCCCGCAGGAGCCGCCTGCCATTCGCAAACACGATTTCGATGTGCGTCTGCTGAATCCGCACCCCGATTGCCTGGCTGAAATCACCGTGGAGTATCCTTATCTGCAAGACCGCTACGAGTTCTACCGTCTGGATATGACCAACGAAGATCTCATCGAGCGCCCGCGCGCGCAACTCGACCTGCTGCGGGACGCCGAACGGGAGTACGGGAAGAACACCGGCGAGAAGTTGGCGCACTGGCAGCGGCGCATGATCGCCCGCTACACCCGAAACCTTGCCAATATCGGCGGCGATCTGATGGCCGGCGTTTTCGACCTCACCGTCGCCGCGCGTTCCGTGGTGGATGACAATTACGGCTGGGAGGTGTGGCGGATGGCGAACCGCTATCCCTCGCAACAACCCGCCTGCGAGCTCGAAACAGTGATCTTGTCGGGAGATGAAGTCTGGATTCAAACCAAAAAGCTGCGCATCCGCCGCCGTCTTCCGCGTCCGAAACAACGCCTGGAATCGATCGGCTTGAAGCGGCGTAAAAAAGAAACCTGCGCCGGTGAATGGGCGAAGCAAACGGGCGGCAACGCCATCTGCTCCTACCCGCCGGAGGATATGGTAATCGAGGAATACGGCCGTTTTCTCAAGCAAAAAGCGAAGAGTCTGGTATCGGAGGAACGCGCCCGAATTGAGCCCTTCACCACTTCCATTCTCGACGGCATCGACATTCGCGAGACCGTTCGCAATTGGCACGAGGGAAAGATTTACGTGCGCCAGGTGGATAAGCTCGCAGGCGAAGTCGGCGCGGTCGTCGTTATTTTCGACGAGGATCGCGAGGATCGCTACCAATATCTGACCACGTGGCTCGGCGAGAACCAGAACGAATCCGACATGGCGTTTTATTCCACGTTTCCGTTCGATAACATCGTCGGTCCGGGCATCGGGCGCGCCGAATACGGAGGCTACCTGATGACGCTGCCGCCGCGCCGCATGTTGGACGTCTGGTCGGATGCGGACTACGAGTACGCCGAATCGAAGTCCGAGCGCCTGCTGCTCGCCGCCCTGGATTACTCGGTGCGGCGCCTGGTGGTCTACGTCGCCGCAAAACCGCCGCGCTCGATGTTCCGGTCCATTGCCGCGCACCTGAACCGGCAGATTCTTTACATCCCCATGGGACAGCTTTCGCCAACGAAGTTGAAGCGCATCCGCGTGGTTCACGTGCTCGATAGCTACGACCGCCGCAAACAAGCCAAAGACTATATCTGGTAAACCGGCGCGCGTACCGCGGGATGCGAATTAAAACCGGGTCAGCCGTTCGTTGACACGGCGTAGCGGGAACCAAACAGGACGTTTTGCGCGCCACAACGACCGCTCCTTGGCAGTCCCGCCTTGGTTGCGTTTCGTAAACAACCGCTCCTTGGCAGTAGCGGTTCGGTTGTGATTTCCTAAACTACCGCTTGTTGACAGTCGCGGCTCGGGTGCGATTCGTGGAAGTGAGCGAGCGGTCTTCGCGAAGAGGCGCTTACTGAATCGTCATCGGCCCAAACACCGGCGCCGCCATATCCGCCGTATCGCGCAGGTTGCAATACGGGTTCTTGCCAAAGCCATACCACAGCACCGCGTTTTCCGGCGGTTTCCCATGCACCGAGAGCAGCACGGCGTCCGGCGACGCGGGGTCGAACTTCGCTTTGTAGATCAAGGGCAGCCACTCGCCGGTGCGCGCGTGCAGGCTGAACCCGCCAATGCGGCCGTCCGCCTGCAGACGTCCGTTCACATCCGCGAACGTCACGCGGATCGCGCCGTCCGAAAACTTCGCGCTTTCCGGACGCGGTCCGCGCTTCATGCCCGCGTACTCTTTCACGCTGGGAAATAGATCGTGCGTTGCCAGATTCGCGAGGCGATGCCCCAGCCGTTTCTGACCTTCGGTGCTCACGTGAATGGGATCGTCGAGCGTCAGGTCCACCGACGCGGCCATCCCGGAATGCGGAATCGCCGACTC
>JBDTAT010000003.1:0-3961 GCA_039924505.1 Bryobacteraceae bacterium | reverse complement strand
GTCATCCGAGGACGCATCTCCGGCGCCGAACGTGAGGTTGCCATCCGAATTCACGTACACCTGGCGGTACGTGACGCCGAAAAACGGAAACGGAAACGGAAGCGCCACGGCGCGCGAGTCGTCATCGCCCAATCCCGTAAGCGCCGTGCCCGCCGTCGCGGCTGCCAAATCAAACGTGTCGCCGCTGGTTTGAACTTTGTATGCCATGGCGGCAGGCGTAAACGTCAGCGTCTTCCGGTCCAGATCGAATGGATTCCGCCGGTCCACCACGCCGCCCGAATCGTCCATCACGGCGATCTCGCCAATGTCTTGCGCAATGGCAGCCGACGCCAGCCTGCGGCCCCGCCGAGCCTGCGCCTGCCGATGGAGAAATTTATCGACTCCCGCCCGATCCCGCCGCGTTCCGCAGATCGAAGGAATCGACCGCGCCGCTGCCGGCGCCGCAAGCAGCGCGAAACTCAAACCCGCATTGACCCACCGATGGCGTTTCAAGCCTCCATTGTAGGAAAGCCGGAAGGACAACCTCGCGACCTCCTCGTTGAAAGCGCGGCATACGCATTGCGTCCATAATGACAAAGGCTATGCGAATCGTACTGATTCTGATTGCACTGGCAGCGAGCTGTCTCGATTCGACAGCCCAGACAACGGTCATCGTGCGTCCCAAGGAGATTGACGACGTGCTGGTGAATCCCGGGATGGGATTCATGACCTTCCAGCGATTCAACGGCGACGCATTAAACGACGGGGAGAAGTGGACCGAAGGAAAACCCATCGTCTATCAGGAGTTCAAGGGAGATCTGCGTAACAAGGATTACCCGATGACTTCGATCGCCTATTTCCGGGTCTATTGGAAATTTCTGGAGCCTGAAAACGGAAAATACCGCTGGGATCTCATCGACACCGCTCTCCGCACAGCCAGTGACCGCAAGCAGACTTTGATGCTGCGCATCGCGCCATACGGAAGCACCGCCGACAATGACGTGCCTGGTTGGTACCGCAAAATTGTGGGCGAGGAAAGCGGAAAACTGCCCAATGCAAAATGGCGCACCGATCCCGAGGATCCGCGCTATGCCCAACATTTCGGCGGGCTGATTCGCGAACTGGGGAAACGATACGATGGCGACCCGGACCTGGAGAGCGTCGATCTGGCCATCGTCGGACCGTGGGGCGAAGGCGCGGGCGCAGCCGGGCTTTCGGACGTCTCGCGGCGCGCTCTTGTGGACAGTTATCTGGAGTCGCTCCAGAAAACGCCGCTCGTGACGATGCTGACCGACGAGAAGACGAATAAGTACGCCCTTTCGAAGCGCCCGGTCGGCTGGCGCGTCGATTGTCTTGGCGATATGGGCGGATTTTCGAACCCCAACTGGTCGCACATGCAGGATTTTTACCCGGAGGCGATCGTCAATTTCGGCATGCAGGACGCCTGGAAGAAGGCGCCAGTTTCATTTGAGGCGTGTTGGGTGATGCAGCACTGGCTCGACAAAGGTTGGGACGTGAATTACATCATCGACCAGTCGCTCAAATGGCACATCTCGTCGTTTAACGCGAAATCGTCCGCCGTGCCCGCGCAGTCGTGGCCGGCGGTGAACCGCTGGCTCAAGAAGATGGGTTACCGGTTCGTACTGCGGAGGTTCACCTACGATTCCGTTCTGCCGCCGCAACGCCGCCTGGCGTTTACCACGTGGTGGGAAAACAAGGGAGTGGCGCCTTGCTACAAACCATTCGCGCTGGCGTTGCGTCTAAGAGGGAAAACCCGCACCCAGATCCTTCCGGCGTCCGCCGATATCCGGAAGTGGTTGCCCGGCGATGTCATCTACGACGACGCAGTGTTTGTTCCCGATATGCCGGCCGGCGATTACGAACTCGAACTTGCAATCGTCGATCCAGTCTCGAATGCGCCCAAGGTGAAGCTTGCAATTGCCGGCATGGAACCGGACGGCTGGTATCCGCTCGGCAACATCCGCGTCGGGCGCTGAGCTCCGGGGACGCGCTGTATTCCGACGCATCGGTAGCGGCTCCAGTCACTCGCGCACACCGCAACGCGGCAGCGGCGAGTTCGGGCTCTGGTTGAGGATGCCGCCGCGTTCCGTGCGCTCCAAACCTGCTACAATGAATCGAGAGTTTGAGCACCTGGCCTCCACCAGCGATATTTGAACTTGTCTGCGCCAGTGGGTATTGGCTCTGGTGCGATCCGGCTTCCAAATAAATTGGCTCATATTCCGGAAGGGCGACCGCGTTGAAGAAGATTTTTGTTGGTAACCTCTCGTTCAGTACGACCCAGGATGAGCTAAATGCGCTGTTCGCCGAATTCGGCGCCGTGGATCAGGTCGAGATCGTGAGGAATCGCGACACTGGGCAGCCGCGCGGTTTCGCCTTCGTTGAAATGCCGGACAGCGGTGCGGCCGATCAGGCGATTGCGGCGGTCAATGGACGGGAAGTGAATGGCCGCGCGCTAAACGTGAACGAGGCCCGTCCGAAGTCCGAAGGCGGCTCGCGTGGACCGGGTGGTTTCGGGCCTAACAAACGCCCGAGTGGCGGCGGGGGCGGCGGCGGCGATTCCCGGCGCCGGCGTGAACCGCGCTGGTAGTTTCCTCCGGCGCGATGGAAGCATAGACGACCGATATCCGTTTCTGGGCAGGAGCCCGCGTTGATCCACATGAGAATCTCACTCGAATTTACAACCGAAGAACTCGATACGCTAGTCGGCCTTGCCGCCGACCAGTTGTTCCGCAAGGAGTTTATCGATGTGCGCATGCCCGGTGTCGGCAAGGACCACGAGAAGCTCCAGTTTTCCAAGGAACTCGTGCGCCGCCTCCAGGCGGTGCTCGCCGAGCGCCGTGGCCAGCCGCCAGAGCTGAAACCCGTGCGCAAGACCCGGCAGCCGCGCGCCGCCCGTTCCGCCGTCCGCTAACCACGCGCGGCAATAACCGCTCAGCATCGCCACTTCCGAGCCGTGCGCGCTCCGAACTGCGTGTTACCAAGTCGGCTGCGAACTGCGCCCGTGGCGCACCGAGCCGCGCGCGAGCAAACGGTTTTCCGCCGCCCCTTCGTCAGTTCGCTATCGGCTTCAATGGCGCTACTACTTTGGGTGGATTGGGTGTTGCGGGTGTTGCGGGCATGTTCAGCGGTTTGTCCTCAGGCGATGCCTTGCGCACGGTTATCGAGCCGCGATCGGAAGTCAGACTCACCAGCGGTCCACCGCCGGCCTCGCCGCTCAACGTCGCGCCGTGGTCTTCGGCTTCCAGCTTTAGCGGCGCTCCGTAGTCGTTCGAGATGTCGCCATGGTTGGCCGTCGCCTTCAGTTCGAACTTCGCCGCCGGCGGCAGAGCGAGCTCGATATCGCCCGAGTGGGTGCGCACTTCCATCCGCGCCAACGGGAGCTTTCCCGGACGCAGATCGATATTCCCGCGGTCCATCGATAGCTCCAGCGACTGCGTCACATCGCTGATAGTGACGTCGCGCGAGCGCGATGTCAGCCGCACCGGTCCCACCAGATTCGTACCCGTGAAATCGCCTAGCGCCATCCGCACCTGTCCGGGCAGCTTCTCTACATTCAACTGCGTCTGCGGGACCTCAAAGCGCAGCGGCATAGCCAGATTGGTAAACTGCACCACGCCCGTATAGGAGCCGTTCACAATCACCTGTCCGCCCACATTCTGCAGTTCAATGTCGCTGCCGTGGCCGCGCAAATCCACGCCGCCTTTCACGTTGACGGCGCGCACAATGTCGCTGCGCCGCAGGTCCAGACGCACGTCGCCGCCGATGTCCTGCAGGCGCACACCGCCGTGGTCGCTGCCGATTTCGACGTTGCCGGCCAGATTCGTGACGTCGAAATCGCCGCCGCGTCCATGCGCTTCAAGCGATGCGCCCTTGGGCACCGTCAACTCCAGGTCCGTGCTGATCCGCGATCCGCTATTCGCCCTATCCTGGTTGGCCCGGATAATGATTTGATCCCCCTGCG
>JBDTAT010000002.1:0-6131 GCA_039924505.1 Bryobacteraceae bacterium | reverse complement strand
AAATTCGAACACGCCCTGCTTGCCAACAATGAAACGCGCCGCCTGCAGCGCGCCGCGCGCAAATCCCTCGCGGCTGCGCGCGGAGTGGCGCAGCGTAATGGTATCGGCGGCGGAATCGAATCCGATTCCGGTGAAGGCGGCAATGGCGAAAATGGGCTTGCTGGAACCGGTGTGGCGGCTGCCCATGGTGCCTCCCAGCGCCGCCAGCCAGGCAAAAATCGATGCGGTTTTGGAAGCGCTCGGAATGCTGGCGGGGCGCACTGCCAATGCGCGATGAGATTGAGAAGCTGTTCGACGAAAAACCGTCCGCGTATTCGGAAGTTCACTTCCGGCTGTTTCAGCGCTTCAAAGACGAACTGAATGCCGGCCGGATTCGCTCGGCCGAGCCCGACGCGGCATCGAAGAGCGGATGGCGGGTGAACGCGTGGGTGAAGAAGGGCATCCTGCTCGGCTTCCGCATGGGCGCGATTGTGGACATGTCGGCGAACGCGGCGCGGCAGCCGTTTCTCGATAAAGCGACCTATCCCGTGAAGCGCATCACCGCGGACGAGGGCGTGCGGATTGTGCCGGGCGGGTCGAGCATTCGCGACGGCTGCTACATCGGGCGCGGCGTTACTTGTATGCCACCGATGTACATTAACACCGGCGCCTATGTCGGCGAAGGGACTATGATCGACTCGCACGCTCTGGTGGGAAGCTGCGCGCAGATCGGGAAAAACTGCCACATTTCGGCCGCATCGCAAATCGGCGGCGTGCTGGAGCCGGTCGGCGCGCTGCCGGTGATTATCGAGGACGAAGTGCTGGTTGGCGGCAACTGCGGCGTCTACGAAGGAACCGTCGTGAAGCGCCGCGCGGTGCTCGGAACGGGCACGATTCTGAACCGTTCGACACCGGTTTACGATGTGGTGCGCGGCCAGGTGTACACGGCGGCCGATGACGAGCTGCTCATAATTCCCGAAGACGCCGTGGTGGTGGCTGGATCGCGCCCCATTGCGCATGGGCCTGGAAAAGACTGGGGCATTTCGCTCTACACGCCGGTGATTGTGAAATATCGCGACGCGAAAACCGACGCGAAGATTCAGCTTGAGGATTTGCTGCGGTGACATTTGCTGTAGTAACAAGCGGCCCTCCTCAATTCGGACAATGTCAGGCGCGCGGTTTCGTCCCAACTGAATCCGGCCGCGCGGAGGGGGCCTTCTATTTCCAGGCGCTGGCGGAGAGCGTCGTCGGAAACGATGCGCGTCAGGGCGGCGGAGAACTCTTCGGCGTTATCCGGATTGAAGAGCAGCGCCGCGGAGCCGGCCAAGGTTTTGAGCGGCTCGATGTTGGAGCAGGCTTGCGGAATTCCGGCGGCCATCGCCTCTAAAACCGGCATACCGAAGCCTTCAAAGCTGGACGGATAGACGAACGCGAAGGCGCGGCGGTAGAGATCGTAGAGATCCTCGCGTGGAATCCAGCCGGTGAGGCGCACCGCGGCGGCGAGATTCAACGACGCGATCCGGCGTTCCAGGGACTCGGCAAAAAAGCCGCGCAGGCCGGCGATCACCAGTTGGAAATCGGGATACGCGGCGCGGAAACGGGCGAAGGCATCGATCAGCTTGTCGAGATTTTTGTGCGGGTGAAGCGTGGAAACGCAGAGAAGAAAATTTTCGGGCGCGCGATGGCGGCCGATTTCGAAAAAGCGCGGCTCGACGCCGTGCGAAATTACCGCGATGCGGGCGGCGGCGAACGGGTAGTAGCGAATTAAATCGGCGCGCGTCGCCTCGGAAACCGCGATGATCCGAAGCGAGCGGCGGGCCGCGCCATGGAGCAGCACGCGCCAGAACGGCAAATCGAACCAGCGGAAATTCTCCGGATGGCGTTTGTGTTGCAGATCGTGAAAGACGGTAACGTTCGGGCAGCCGGGGTAGAGCGGCGCGGTGAAGCCGGGATTGAACATCACGTCGAGACGATGGCGGCGGGCGGCTATGGCGAGACCGGTCTGCTCCCACAAAATGCGGGCGGGGCGCGATCGGGCGCGAACCGGTTGCGGGGCGTACACGAAATTTGCGGCCGATGGAACCAGATCCGAAGACGTCTCGCGGTTGGTGAAAACAACGTAGCGATTTTCCCGGTCGATGACGGCGAGCGAATCGAGCAGGCGGCGGAGATAAATTTCCGTGCCTCCGACGCCGCCCGGAATCAGGTAGAGCGCGTTCACGCCGATGCGAAGGGGCATTTAATGGCCACCGTGACTGGCGGCCATGGCGAGACCTTCGCGCGCCGGTTCGTTCGACGGATCGAGATCGAGGACGTGGCGGTATTCGGCGGCGGCTTTGTCGAACTGTTGCGCGCTGGCGTAAACATTGCCGCGATTGATGTAAGTCGGCAGGAAGGACGGATCGATTTTCGCGGCCTTGTCGAGAGCCTCAAGCGCGTCGGCCTGGTTGCCCTGCTCGCCGTAGATCATTCCGATCTGCGAGTAGACCTGCGCGTTTGGCTCCAGCGCCGCGGCTTGGCGAAGTTTGTCGAGGGCGAGCGGGCGATTGCCGGCGCAATTGTAGGCCAGGGCCCAATCGACGAGCAGATCGTAGGCCGGCTTTTCGAGAGTGGCGGCTTTGGCGTACTGAGAAACGGCGTCGGCGCAGCGCTGCTCCTGGTAATAGGCGTAGGCGAGCTGAAAACGGGGACGGGATTTTTCGGGCGATTTGGAGGCGGAATCGGTCCACAAGGAAACCGCATTGCTCCACACCAGATTGCGCCGATACGTGAGGATGGACGCGAATAGCAAGATGGCGGCAAGAGTGGAAATCAGGGCGGTGCGGCCGATTTTCCAGCGGAGCAGAAATTCGATGGCAATCAGCAGCAGGCCGAGAAATGCGACGTAAGTGCGGCGTTCGACGAGAACGTCATGGATGGGGACGAACGAAGAGGTCGGCGCCAGAAGAGTCAGAAACGCGAAGTAGCCGTAGCTGGCGATGGGATAGCGGCGGCGGTAGATCCACGCGGCGCAGGCGAGCGCGAGAAGTCCGGCCAGAGCGGCAATGGCGCCGTGCGCGAGAACGGTATGGGAGATGGGGAAATCGTAATCGACGTTCTGGCCGTAAGGGAACAGGAAGAGGCGCAAGTAGACCCAGATGGCGCGGCACTGGGTGAAGAAGTACGAATACCAGTTAAGATCCTTCATGCCGAAACCGGCGCTGCTGGCTGCGCGCAGAACGCGGGCGACGAAACCGAGGCCGAGCAGTGCGCCAATGGCGATGGGCGCATACAGGCGCCAGTTGCGGCGGATGCCATTGAAGGAACTCGCGCAAAACGGAGTGCGGCGCGGAGCAGTTTCTTCCGCGGATGGTGGTGCGCGCCGCACCCTTTGCGCTTCGAAAGAAAATCCGGGATTCCAGAAATAATCGGTGAGCAGCAGAAGCGCCGGGAGGACGACCGTATTTTCCTTGGTGAGAACGGCGAGACCGAACAGCGCGAGGACGGCGATAGAAATGCGCCAGGAGACGGCGGCGCGGCGCCGGTAAATGAAAACGGCAAACGCGCCATTGAATAGCAGCGTGCTGAAACTATCGGAACGGCTGGCGACGTAGGTGACCGACTCGGTCTGAAGCGGATGCAGGAGAAAAAGCGCGCCGGCAAAAATAGAGACGATGGTATTCAGACGATTTTCGATGTTAGACCAAGTGAGCAGTTTACGAACGATGAATCCGATTAAGACGGCGTTGGCGAAATGGATGAGGACGTTGACAACGTGATAGGAGTATGGATTCTGACCGCTGAAATCGTAGTTGACCCAGAAGCTCAGCATCAGGAACGGCCGGACGGAGTGCAGCAACGAGGTGAAATTCATGCGCCAGACGCCGGGGGTCATGAACGGGAGATAGCGGTCGTCGAATAGAAATGGCGCACCGACGGCGGGGGCGTAAACCTGAAACGCGACGAAGAGAGACAGAAAAAGACCGAGCGCGTAGGGCCAGAGGCGCGGCCCGGCGGTGGGCGGCGGCAGCTCGGGCTTATTGGCTCTGTTGCGCTTGGCGGTCTTCATTCGCGGATTGCAATTCAAACTCGAGGATGGCGACCCGTTGGGTCATGGCGATATTGGCGTCTTTGAGGTCCGAAATTACGATGGAGAAGCGGTAGAACACCACGAGAAAGACGCAAAACACCATCATAATCAAGGCATCCGCGGGAGCATCGACGCCCAAGGCGGCGGTGATCCAGGTCAACAGACCGCGGAAGCGCGAGAGGATCAGCAGAACGAGGGCGGCGGCGAGCCAACTCACCGAATATTCGACACGGATGTGAGCGCGGCGGACGGAGATGAGGACGAAGGCGATGAGGGCGCAACTCAGCCCGGTCAGGACGTTTAAGAGACGGTCCATGAGATTGGCTCCTGAAGTGGAAGAACCGCTTGCTTGCGCGCGCGGCTCGGAATGGGGCGGCTCGGCGTGTGGGCGCGGTGGGGCGTGTGGGCGCGGGCGGGCGAATTGCGGAGGTTCGGGTTGTGGGCGCGGGAGGGCGAATTGGGGCGGATGGGCGCGTGGTTGTGGGTGCGCGGTGTTGAAAGTTTCATCATGGCTGGCGCCGGGTGCGGCCCTCAAATTTCAGGATGTTGATGAAGACGCCCAACAGGACGTGGACAAGGTAGTAGAACGATTTCACCGCGGTGATGGAACTGCGGCCCGAGCGGCGCGGGCGCATGCGGCAGGGGACTTCCTGAAAGCGGAAGCGCTTGCGCTGGAGCACGACGAGCGTCTCGATTTCCGGGTATTCCAGCGGAAAGCTGCGGCTGAACACGGCCAGGGCGGCGCGGTTGACGCCGACGAAACCGGACGTGGGATCGCTTACGGCCTTGCCGAGAATGGGGCGCAACAGTAAACGAAAAACTGTGATGCCGATGCCGCGCGGCAGGCTGGTGTGTTGTCCGTTGTGTTGGCAAAAGCGCGAGCCGATGACCATTTCGCAGCCGGATTCGCGGAGAACCTGAAAAATTCCGGGGATGTCGCGGGGATCGTGCTGGCCGTCGCCATCGACGCGAATGACGTAATCGTAGCCGAGCTCATAGGCGAGTTTGTAGCCGGCCTGCACGCAACCGCCGAGACCGAGGTGATGGGGAAGCGAAAGGACGCCCGCGCCGGCCGCGCGGGCGACCAAGCGGGTGGAGTCGACCGAACAATCGTCGGCAACCAGGACCGGGACGCCGGGCATTGCCTGAACAACTTCTCCGACGACGTGGCCGACGGCGCCCTCCTCATTGAAGCAAGGGATGAGGATGAGAAGCGAACCCGGTGCAGGAGCGGGTCTCACAGCGCAGCCACCTTGCGGGGGCTAATGGAATACGACGCGAGCATGTGCTGGAACTGGCGCGGAACCAAGCGGCGGCGGATGCGGCGGCGCTCGCGCAGAAGACGAGGCAGTGCGCGGAGAGTGGCCAGATGCGCGCGGAGCACGACCATGGGTAATGCGAACAAACTCTGACGCTCGGCGTGGAACTCCGCGGCCTTTCCCTTTCCCTTTTGCAAACCCGATAGATGCCAAAAATACCGGGCGGCCGCGAAGAAGACCGATTGGAAGACCATGCCGGCGGGAAAATTTCTGATGACGAGAAACAAACGGTTGCGCTCGACATAGTAGGCCTTGAGTGGCGACGCGTTACCGGCGGAGTGGGAATAAAGATGATCGACGATGGCGTTTGGAACGTAGCGGCATTCCCAAGCGGCCCAACGGGCGCGGAGGCCGAGGTCGGTGTCCTCGCAATAGAGAAAAAAACTCTCGTCGAAGAGACCGATTTCATCGAGCATGGCGCGGCGGTAGAGGGCGGCCGAGCCGCTGGGGCACAGGACTTCAGCCGGATGGTCGAAGGCGGAGGGAGGCTCACGATGGCCGCGCTGTTTGCTGGAGCCGTCGCGGCAGAGCAACATGCCGGCGGAATCGAGAACATCGGGGGCGAGCAGAACCCGCGAGGCGCACATGCCGATTTCGGGGCGCCGATCGATCGCAGCCAACAACGATTCCAGCCATTGCGGATGCGCGGCCGCGTCGTCATTCAACGTAGCCAAAAAAGGCGCAGTGGTGGCGCGGCAGGCCTGGTTGACGGCCGCGCCGAAGCCCACGTTGGCGCGATTTTCGATAATGGTGGCGCGTTCACG
>JBDTAT010000001.1:0-3792 GCA_039924505.1 Bryobacteraceae bacterium | reverse complement strand
ATGCCCGTGGGCAAAACAATCTTGGGCCGGGGGCAAAAGCGCCACCCCACGGGCGAAGTGCTGGGTCGCTTCTCGTGAGCAAAGTATGGGAGCTTTTCGCGAGCGCCGAAGTATTCGCCACGGAAGTAAGACGAGCCACCGTTACTCCTTCACCGATGACCCTGTAATATCGCCTTCGCGAACGTCTGGCGCACCGAATCCGAGCCTACGCAGGACTCGCGCAGAGGCTAAGAAAGTTTGTCACGCCGCCCGAAGCGGTCTGATGAGATCGGTGATTTCAGGTCCGCGAATGTCTTGAACTATTTCGAGATCGTAGTTCGCCTGAAGATTGGTCCAGAACTGGGCCGTTGTTCCAAAATAGCGCGCGAAACGGAGTGCGGTGTCGGCGGTGATGGCCCGCTTGCCGCGAACGATGTCGTTGATGCGGTGGCCGGACTAATAACTCCATCGCCAGCCTATTGGCCGTATGCCCAAGCGGTTTTAGAAGGTCTTCCCGCAATGTTTCACCCGCATGGACCGGAGACATGATCTTGGATTTCCTGGCCACAATCTGTGTCTCTCCAATAATAGTTCACAGTCTCACCTTCGGTGGCACCTAGGTCTCCGACCGCGTGATTTGGTGCGTGTCCGGACTCCTCTCTGTGGTCGCGGCTCGGTAACATGGCCACAGGGCCGCGATAGCGGGGAGCAGCCTTTCGAACTTTCCGCGCCGCTCAAAGGCCTAGGCTCAACCCGTGGCGCCGTTCGCGTTCACCGAAACACGGCAAAGGCAGCCTCCAGGAGGATATCGGTTCACCGGCCGAATGCCACCTGTTTTCGCATACCCCTTCCGTAGACTCGGGATATGCAGCTTCCGTTTGCGCTGGCCGATGAATGTTATGTGTGGAAGCTGTGCTCTGTTTTGTTCGCCATAGCGGTTGTTTTGCCGGCCCAAACGCCCTCGCCGCAGGACGCCATCCGTGTGGCAATGGAGCAGGCCGCCAATCTACAGCGCGCCGCTGTTGCCAATTCCATGGCGCGGCCTCTGGCCGATCAACACGCTTCGGTCCGGAAACAGGCCGAATCGCAAAACCTCGCTATTCAAGAGACCGGCGACTCCGCTTTTGCGCTGCCTTGGCCCACGGCGGTCTCCCCGCTAATAAGTGAATTGGGTTGCGACCCGATGCCGAAGGAGCAGATTTCGGCCCTGGTGGATCAGACCGCGAAACAAGAGGGCGTCAACCCGGCACTGCTGCACGCAGTCGCCGCCCAGGAATCGGGATTCCGGCCTTGCGCCGTCTCGGCAAAGGGCGCGTTGGGTCTGATGCAATTGATGCCGGAGACGCAACAGCATTTCCACGTTACCGATCCGTTCGATCCGGGGCAGAGCCTGACGGCCGGCAGCCGGCTGCTGAAACAACTGCTGGACCGCTACCACGGCGATCTGTCGCTCGCCCTCAGCGCGTACAACGCCGGCGCGGGCCGCGTCGACCAAGCGGACGGTATCCCGCCGATTGCGGAGACCCAAAACTACGTCACCGGCGTTCTGACGAGGCTGCAATCGCCGTGATCCGGCGGCGTGGCTACTTGCGTGCGGTGACGGTGATCTCAATGCGCGCGTTGTTCACCAGGCGTGCGACCTGCACTGTCGTCCGCGTCGGCCTGGGAACTGGAAAGTATGTTTTGTAGACCTCGTTCATGCGCGGGAACATGTCGATATCGGAAAGGTAGACCTGCACAGCGACTGCATCTTTGAAATCCATGCCGCCTTGCTTGAGCACTCCGCCAATGTTGTCCAGGCATTGCCGGACCTCGGCCTCAAAGCTGGGCGGCAGTTTTCCGGTCTTGGGAATGTCGCCCTGCATCCCGGAAACGTACAAGGTGTCGCCCACCCTGATCGCCTCGCTGAACGGCAGGCCGGCCGCTGCACCCTTGGTTTCGATGATCTTTTTGTCCGCCGCCAGAAGATGGGCCGTGGCGCCCAGGCCCAGCGTAATCAGGATGGTTAGTGTTCGTGTCATTCCAGGCATCATAACGTACATCCCAGGCATCATAACGTACCTGAACCGCCAGTATAGACCTGCGGTACCCATGTACTACAGGGAAATAGATCTCCGAACCCATTGCTACAACCGCGCAACAATGAGAAATTGGATTTCGGCGCCCAGGCGTAGGGGAGCGTCCGTGAGACCGGCAGTGTGTGAAGGGTGGCTTGAATGACCTTAGATAGACAGATCGTGGACCGTAGAACGTCGGATCGCTTCCCCATTGAGCGCGATCTCAACTACAAGATCCTTAACAAACGCGGCGCCGAAGAGGCCGGTAGCGGCAAAACCGTCAACATCAGCAGCAACGGCGTTCTCTTTACGGCTGGACAGATTCTGCTCCCCGGCAGGCGCGTGGAAATTGCGATCAGTTGGCCGGCGCAGCTCAACAATAAGTGCGCGTTACGGCTGGTTGCGCGCGGCCGCGTGGTCCGGTTCGCGGATGGCCAGGCCGCCATCGAAATTCAGAAGTATGAGTTCCGCACACATGGTTTGACTGCTGCTGCGGGCCCCACGACCCCTATATTGCAGTAGCCGATTCGATTCGTCCGCAGCCGCCCACGCTATAGGTTTCGTTTTAAGAACGAACAAATGTGGTAGCCGTCGATAAACTTGAACGGCGACTCGCCCAACGTATAATGGCCGCACGGCAGCACAACCACCTTGTGGTCCCACTTCAGCCGCCGCGCCTCTTCGATCACCTGCGCCGACAATTCCGGCGGAAACGTCGTGTCGTACTTCGTGTAGAGGAACAGCGACTTTTTCTTCTTTGCGGCGAACTTTTCCGAATAGCTCGGCGGGCTGATCGCGCGCCACGCCTCGCGCAACCGGTCCAGATCGATGTGGCTCTCCAGGCCTTCCCGGATGTGCCGCGTGGACAACCCGGCCCATACCACGTCGGCGACATAGGTGGAACAGTGATTGAATACGTTCACGCGCAGGCGTTCATCGTGTGCGCTGGCGAGAAACGCATAGCAGGAGCCGAGACTGGTTCCAACCAATCCCACCGATTCGAACCCTTGCTCAAAGAGCCAGTCCGCTGCGCTGCGGATATCGATCACCGCCTGCCGTGTGGCATCGATGGTGCGGGCTATATTCGACGAGACCGCGTAGTCGGCCCGCTCCAGCTCCGGCGGCATCCGGTAATCGTGATACGGGAGACTGAGACGCAACGCCGAAATTCCCAGCGCACTCAAGCCCCGCGCCAGCGCATTATGCTGTTGAATGGACGCGTTCCAGTGCGGCACCACCACGACCGCCTTCTTCTTATTTTTCGCCGGAAACCATTGGCCGTGGACAATATTGTTTTCCGGGTACGGTGTGCGCACGGCGGAAGTGAACCGCAGAATCGCGCTGGGCGCGCCTTTCGGCGCCGGCCCCGCTTTCTCCGATGGCCGGTTCTCCAGCCGGAAATCCGCCGGCGGCTGGTATCCGAAAAATTCATCGCTGCCTGCGATCATCTCGCGATTCATCAGCCGTAAATAGCTCTCCGGGTCGTGTCCGTTCCGCGGCATACGCTGGGCGCACGGCCAGCCGGCGGTCCAATCCAGGCCCCACTCGAAGGGCCGCACCACGCGGTTAGTGGAATGGCACGCCAAGCGCCGCTCCCACTCATTGATCCATCGTTGATACGCTTGCTTCATTAGCGTTTTAGTCCCCGCGGGATGTGGGGAAAGAGGTATTCATAGACTACTGTACCAAGCGCACGCCGATGGACCAAGACTCGCGCCCCACCTATTCGCTGGCCGGTTGGATATTTCTGAAGATA